>JAGBUF010000102.1 GCA_017630975.1 Paraprevotella sp.
ATGTACGGCTTTCCAATAATTGCTCTTATAAAATTCAGCTACATCAAAAACAATATCCATACCTGCTTTTTTTCATTTTTCATTGCAAATATAGAATCACCCATTATAAGGAAGAAGTATAATTTGTAGCAAAAAAATGTATGAGGGGTTGCACGTCGTATTCTACAACATTTTATACTACAAATAACAACATTTTATACATCTACACACTAAACATCGCAAAAAGAACACAATCGTTTTAACAGAGTTTTCTATTATCTTTGTACCATACAATATTTATAGAAATGAGTCATATCAAGCATTTTTTCATTATCATCTGTTTGTTGTCGTTTGTACAACCATTATCTTCCTCCGAAGAGAAATTCAAAATTTTGGATACTCGGAATGGCCTTTTCAATAATCAGGTGCAATTCATCACGCAAATGCAAGATGGGAAAATCCTTGTGTACACTGAGGGTATGTTCAATGTCTATAATGGACACACATTCGAGCCATTGACATGCGACCTCACATATACCATCCCACTGGGGATGCACAACTCATGTACTATATACGACAATGATAATGGTTTATTATGGGCTAAGGACTATCATCGGTTGTATCTCATTGACAAACGGACACAACGTTTCTGCCATAACATTAAGGACTTATTTAAAAATGCCAACCTCAATGAATCGCTCAACGATTTCATCCTCGACCAGGATAAAAACGCATGGCTCATCACGGAAGATGGTAATCTTTATCGATATGACTGGAAAACACAAGCACAATTAGTATATCAACCAAGCAAGGAAGAGTTCGCCAATGGCACTCGTGTCAAGGAAGTCATGCAAATCGGTTCCTTTCATTTAATCCTACTGAATACAGGGAAAATGCTCTGTTGGGAGGAAAAAACTTCACGCATCATTCACGAAGATAACACCCTCACCACCCCAGAACCTTCGGAGCATTTTAGAACAACATGGATACAAATTGACGACCAAACATTATTAATATCAAACATTCATCCCCATCATAATTTATACACTTATAATATCTACACAAGAAAATGGAACAAAATACTTTCAAACAAAAGTATTTACGACATAAAGAAAACACCCTGTGGTGATTTCATCTTGGGGGGACATAATTCTTTAATAAGATTATCAAGTAATCTTCAAACAATCAAACAAACGAATGGCATAAAAGTCATAGAAGAAAAAGACATCAACGACGTCATTATCTCCATCCTAATTGACCGACAAAACGGTTTATGGTTAGGAACTGGCTCTAACGGCATTCTAAAAAATATTTCTGCAGATACATACATAGAGTATTATCCTAATACACACCCTACCAACTATGAAAGTAAATACATACGTACCTTAGGTCCTTATGACGATGAAAATCTATTAGTAGGAACATTGTCAGGTCTATACATTTTCAACACCAAAGAAAAAAAATATACTATCCCATGGAATGAATTTTCGAATATTCATTACACTAACATTAAAAAGGACCAACAAGGACGATTTTGGATAAGCAGTAGGAAAGGGCTGTATTGCCTTCATAACAACGTTATACAAAGAAAAGACAAGGAACTTATCAAAGATACAAATTCTGACATTATCCGCTTTAGTCTTCCGCTGGATAATGAAAAGATACTGGTGTGCGCAGACCTAAAAGAACTATATTTATGCGATACAAGAACCAATACCTCACTTTGTTTAAATAAGATTCACTCTGTTCTCAATCAAAATCGCGCCATGAGTTTCGCAATAGAAATTGAGCCGGGCAAAATACTCCTTGGCGGACAGAGCGGATTATTTGAGTTTCAAGAAGAAGGGCATGATTTGGTAGAACCGGATTGGATGCAACCTTATAAAAAATATAGTATTAAGTTCAATTGCGCATTATCAGAAAACGGTGTTGTGTGGATTGGTTCTCAAAACGGTTTGATATATCATCATTTCAAGGAGAATAAAACTATTCGTTTCAGTACAGAGGATGGATTACCCAATAATTGCATACAAGGTATCGTCAAAGACACAAATGGGGATTTATGGGTTTCAACATCTAATGGAATAGGGAAAATACACAAGGACAATTCCAATGGTTACTCCATTGCTAAATTAGGTTTGGCAGATGGTATTCAACACGGAGAGATGATGGAACAATCCATCGTCTCCATGCCGGATGGACACATTTATGTAGGGGGTATTGATGGAATAACTGATATTGTACCTCAGATAGTCCATTACGAAAAGGCACAACTACCTCCCACCCTCATTGGATTGTGCATCATGGACCAACCGATAAAGAATGACGGAATGTTCCATGAAAGGATGGTTTTACCTGAAGGGTTGTCATACACCAAAAAGATTGAATTGGAATATAATGAGAACTTCATCGAGATGCGCTTTTCTGCACTGGATTATAAAACTCCCCAACACACACGATTCCGATATAAATTGGTGGGGGTTGATAAGGACTGGAATTATAGCGCAGAAAATTCCGGCATTTGTATCGCTTCGTATACTTCTCTCTCACCAGGAAAATACAGTCTTCAAATACAGACGGCTATTGGGACCGGAGCATGGAGTGATTTAAAAGAATGGGATATCATTGTACATCCACCCTTTTGGAAAACATGGTGGGCATATCTTTTGTATTTCTGTATCACCTTTGCATGTATCTATTATATCATTGAATTTTATTTTGCATACAAACGTTCGCAAATGTTAGCTGAACAGAATAAAATCAAAAGAGAAAAAGAACAAGCGTTAGATGAGCTTAAATTCCGATTCTTTACAAATATCAGTCACGAATTCCGCACCCCATTAGCACTCATTATTACCCCTCTGGAACTCTTGATTAAAAAGACAACAGGTGCTCCCATCAACAACGATTTAAATCGTATTCTACATAATGCAAAAGCCTTACTGAAATTAGTCAACCAACTTCTGGATTTCAGAAGGTTAGAACAACAAGGAGAACAGCTCAAACTAACTCCTGTACAGATTAAGCCTTTTATTGAAAATTGTGTTCATCAATTCAGAGAGCTCGCTCTTGAACAAAATCTCACCCTTGTGTGTGACTGTTCTTTTCCTACTAATGAGATTTTCAACTTAGACGTTGAGAAGATCATTCGAGTAATGAACAATCTATTATCCAATGCCATTAAATTTACACCTTCTAATGGTATCATCACAGTTCAAGCCGGATGGGCTGAGACGCGCAACAATGGCTCATCTCCCACAGGTATTTATATAAACGTTTGCGACACCGGTATTGGCATCAAATCTGAAGATTTAAAAAACATATTCGTACGTTTTTTCCAAAGCGACACCGGAGAAAAGAACACTTTAAATACGGGTAGTGGCATAGGTCTTCATCTGACCAAAGGTTATATTGACTTGCATCATGGTGAAATCACAGTAAAAAGTAAACCCAATGAAGGCACTACATTCTCTATCTATTTACCATATCTTCATATTGATGAACAATTGAACGAGGAGCAAACTAAGAACGAGGGTCAAAATTATATCAATAAAGAAGAGTTTACAAAATCCCACTCCCATTCTGAAGAAAAGAATGAGAATAAAAAAATAAAGATTTTGGTGGCTGAAGATAATGAACAGTTCAGACTATTCATTAAAGATCTTCTTCATCACGAATATGATGTTTTGTTGGCTACAGACGGAGAAGAAGGTTTTACCTTGGCGACTCAATACAACCCAGACCTGATCATCAGTGATGTAATGATGCCCAAAATGAATGGATATGAATTCTGTCAGGCAGTAAAATCTGATGTTAAATGTAGTCATATTCCTTTTATCTTACTAACAGCTAAAAATTCATCTGAAAGCAGGACATCAGCCTATGAAGCAGGTGCAGACTCATTTATTGCCAAACCTTTTGACATAGAAGTCTTAATGAGTCGAATCCATCAATTATTATA
>JAGBUF010000103.1 GCA_017630975.1 Paraprevotella sp.
CTCATAGGGGTTCCGATACGTGCAAGGAGGTTGGACGGATTCTTCAATCCCTTTCCTGTTACGGTAATGATACGTTCCAGTAGCGGTTTGTTTTTCATCACAGCCTCATAAACAGCGAATACAGTACCAACATTCTGCACCACTGCTCCGACGTTGATAGGGATAGCCGGAGGTGCCGGTACTTCACGCCCGGTAATGGCTGCGATAAGCTGTTTTTCGCCCCCCTGCGGATATTTCACTTTTAATGGTACTATCTCAATGTTTGGGTATCTTCTCGCTTTCTCTGTGAGCAATTTGATAGCATCCGGTTTGTTGTTCTCAATACCGATGTATCCTTTTTCTACATTAACGGCTTTCATAATGAGTTGCAGTCCGACAAGAATCTCATCGCCTTTCTCCAACATCAGTCGATGGTCGGCAGTCAGATAAGGTTCGCACTCGACAGCATTCACAATCACACATTCAGCCTTGGCACCTTTCGGTGGAGTGAGTTTAACATGGCATGGGAATGTAGCACCGCCCATACCCACAATACCGGCATCTTTTATTTTTGCCACGATGGTTTCAGGTGTCAGTTCCGGATGATCGTTCATGGTGACTAAGTCCGCAGAACGGTCAATTTTCTCTTCCCATTCATCACCTTCCACGTCAATGATAATGGCAGGACGACGGTATCCACTCGCATCGACAATGGCATCCACCTTATTGACTTTTCCTGAAACAGAAGAGTAAATAGGTGCAGATACGAAACCGTCGGCCTCTGCCAGTAGTGTTCCCACCTTCACCACATCACCTTTTGCAACAATGGCTTTTGCCGGTGCTCCAATGTGTTGGTAAAGTGAAAAGACAGCTTGTTTGGGCAGTCCGGCTTGTCGAATCGGACTTGTTGCTGATAGTTTGTTTTCAGATGGATGAACTCCACCAATTTTAAACGTTTTCACGATATATTATGTTTTTGAAATTCATTAATCCTGTTTTGTCTCTACCTTTGTTTCTACCTTTTTCTCCACCTGTTCTTCAGCAGGTTTCTCTACTTTCGGTTTACGCGGAGGGAAATAGATGGCGTGTATAGAGCCTTTCGGGCAGAGTTCTTCGCATTTGCGGCATAATTTACATTTCGCAGGGTCGATATATGCTAAGTTGTTGTTGAGTGTAATTGCTTCAAATGGACAACCCTTTGCACATTTTCCACATCCGATACATGATGCCTTGCATACTTTATTGGCCACAGCACCTTTGTCACGGTTCACGCAAAGTACCACCATCTTTCTGCCTTTCGGACCTTTCGGTCGCAGTTCAATGACATTGCGAGGACATGTCTTTACACAGGCGCCACAAGCCGTACAAAGCTCTTCGTTTACCTCAGCCAGTCCTGTTTCAGGATTGATTTTGATAGCACCGAATTGACATGCATTCACGCAGTCACCACCACCGAGACATCCGAAGGCACAAGCTGTTTCGCCTGTTCCAGCTAACAACTGTACACGACAACTGCGTACTCCGTCGTATTCTACCACTCGCGGACGATTGTCGCAAGTACCATTGCAACGAACAACAGCCACTTTGGGAGTAGTAGCTTCAACAGCCATTCCTAAGATGCCTGCAACCTGTTCCATGACGCTTTGACCACCTACGGGACATAAATATCCCTCTAATGAACCATTGTCTGCAGCTTTGACACAAGCAGCTGCAAAACCGGCACATCCGGGGTATCCGCATCCTCCACAATTGGCTTGTGGTAGAACTTCGGCGACTTGACCGATACGTTCATCTTCTTTTACTGCGAATTTTTTTGCAGCGACAAATAGGACTACAGATGAAACCAGTCCTACAGCACCTAAAATAATCACAGCATACAAAATCACACTCATACGTTTATTGATTTAAAGGTTTTATATTAAACGAAAATTTCTTGTTCAATCGGTTACGGTTGAAGTATAGAGATA
>JAGBUF010000104.1 GCA_017630975.1 Paraprevotella sp.
GATGATCCATATATGCCGTCTTTGCCCCATTCTCCTAAATTAGGATCGCTGATGGAAGAACGATTATTGTCTTGGTAGCCTACAAGTTGGTCTTCCATGACAATGGTAAACAAATTCACATTCTTGCCATTCTCGCTAATGGCGTATTTGACATCACAATTGACAGAGATCTTTCCGTTGTCGCTGTTGTGTGTTGCTGAGATATTGAAGTCGGCTTCTGTCATCTGATCCATTTCAGTAGCAGCGATATCAAGCCAAAGTGTACCTTCGTTGTTGCTGAATTGATAACCATTGGTGGCATCCTCATACATAGGTGCAGAAATGGCACCACGGTTCACAATACCGGATGGAGCAGCGGTGAATCCAAGGAATGATGAATAACTCTCAACTCCACTTCCGTAGATATCTCCGGTGTATGTGTGTAAGATGATGGGAATGATGGCATCGCCATATATCTTTTCCATATTTTCCATCGCAACGATTCCAAGCGGACAGTTCGGGCATCCCATTCCGGTATATTCTTCAACAATGATGCGCTTGGTTGGTTTGAAAGCCAAATTGTTAATGGTATAGTTTACATTGCTCTCTTCATTATCCAACGTTACTATAATGGTAAATGAATTGCTTTCGCCCACAATCAATGGTAATGGATTACTGAAAGAGTAGTTATACTTGTCACCAGATTTCCATTCGTTACCTTCTGCGTGTAATGTTTCAAGGGTATTGCCGTTCTGATCTTTTAAAGTCATGGATAGTGTGCTGAAAGTTCTGGTTTCAGCGGTGATTTGCAATGTTCCATTGATGCTCGCTTCTTTGGCATTGATATAACTCTTCTCTGTGGATAAACCGATTTGGAAGTTCATGTCGCGACTTACTTGGATGCTATCTACAAAAATCATACTTTGATTTTCATTGTGATTCCAGAAACCGATATAAACATTCTTTCCGGCATATTTTTGTAGATGAACAACATGTGAAACCCAATCGCCTGCCAATGAATCTTGATAAGTTCCGGGATATTCGCGTTCAAAATATAGCGTATCACATTCTGTCTTGATTCTTGATATGAGTTCGGTATTCAAGGCACTGATTTGTTCATCGGATGCCCAAAGAACAACAGCAAGGGTGTCTTCTTTTCCCTCTGTGAAACTTTGGGACATAAATTTGAGGTAACACCTGTCGTCCGGAAGGTAAATCTGCGTAGTCACCATCCAGTCATCTGAGCGTCCTGCCGGTTCGTACATAGAATGTGTGCTTGCGGCGTAGTCTGCTCCGTTGTCATCCAAAACAACGCTCCATGGGTAATTGTCAGCATCGGCAAAATCCAGTTGCGTCGCGATGGAATTAGGAGTTAATCGGTCGCCTTCGTACAACAACATATTTACCAAACCATTGTCAAAATTTTCTTGATAAAGAACATTGTCATCATATGAAATTTTGCGTTCGTATGCACCTTCCCAATGGAATGTCAGTGAATCGTTGGCATTTTGTCCCACAATGTCCGTAATAGAACCGCCGGCAATGGTGACAGTGTATGAATTACCTTTGTACAAGTTTACCGACGATGGCGGATAAATGGTGACTTGATTTCCTTCGGCCGACATATTGAGATAAGCTGTTATACCTTCCATTCCATCGGTATAAAGGTAGGATTTTGCTGTTTCGCTAATCTGCACATTCGTGTCAAATGTAAGAAGGATAGGATTGGTAGTTGTGTTCAGGCTGCTGACTGATGCTCCCAGTGCGGGGCTGACAGCAGTGACCTTAACCGGTTCAGCCTTTCGCCCTATGTATTGGAAAGTGATGTCCTTGTTCTTCTTGTTCGTGTCTCCCGCCACTTGCAATGTTCCGGCAGGAATCCTAACGGTATAGGTTTCGCCTGCATTTAATACGGCAGAACGGAATGCGATGTCGAGCATCTTGCTGTTTGACTCGTCTACTTTGAATTGGATAGAGGTTTTGTAAATATTACCATCTTTGTCTAATAGTTCAGCAGATTTAGACGTGCCTAAAACAGTGATGTCACGATCGAATGTCACTTTGACGGTTGGCAAGTATGAGAAAGTTGCTCCCAAATCCGGTGAAGTAGTGTAATTCCCTAATAAATCAATGTCGTTAGACGCTGTCAGGAGATCTTCTGGCAGAATAATGATGCAGTTTTCGCATGAAGCACCACCGACAATGGATGCAATGATTTTTCCGTCTGTGCTCACTGCAATAGGTGTTCCGGTGTTCTCAAAATTAGTCTGTGCCTTAAAATTTAAGCCATAGCGTTGTGCGAGAATCAAATCAAAATCAATCCAATAGTTTCCATTGCGGACGCTCCAATCACGATAGGGGTTTTGTGTTGGCGTTGAAGCCAATACGATACCGTCACCAAAGATAGAGTTTCCTCCCAAATCACCATTGTCATTGTACAATGTGAACTCATCTGTGGCAATATGATAACGGAATGGAATACGATATTCTGTGTAGAATTGACTACCCTCAATCGGTTCTGCCATGTAGGCAATTCCAGTGACCCATTGACCATCGGCGCTCATGATGGCGCGATCGATGAACAATAGGTGCTCCGCTCTAGCTGTCCATGTCCCAACGCCATTCTTGTATGTCACATCAAATCCGATGGGTTGGTACTTTTTAGTGGTACGGTTGTAGATATACCAGAAAATACCCGGAGGTCCGATATACGAATGAGAAACACTACCCAAAATATAGTTTCCATCCGGAGAGATGCCACAAAAACGTTGTTGGTCGTTATCCTCATTTTGCATATCAAGAAGTGGGAGGCCATCCAGTTCTACCAATACGCCATCGTCTTCCAAGCTCCAAAAACAAGGATATGCACTGAATTGTCCGAAATTACACTCGCCGACGGCATATTTTCCGTCAGGGGTAACGGCATGGATACATCCACCGGAACTATATCCTGCAACTTTGGGCAGATTGACCCACGTCCCGGAACTTTTTAGCCAAACGCCCGGTGAATTGTTGTAACTTCCGACAACTATGCTACCATCATCGGTAACATCCATTGCTGCATATGCTGTTCCACTTAGATTTTCTTCATTTGTGCAAAGGTCGGTGATTTTACCGGTTTTTGTCTCTATCAGTTGTGGGTAGGCAGGGATAGATTCATCTGCGGCATTACAACCTACGGCTACCGCGAATGCACCGTTGTCTGACAACTGTTGTAGATTGATTCCGTTGTCAAAAACAAATCGATGAATCTTAGGTGTTGTTGCCACTTGTGCGTACATGGTTTCTACTGAGAGTACACAACTAATAAAAAGCAAACATAAAAAGGTCTTGTTTTTCATTTCAGTATGTTGTTTTTACTAATAATCTGATGTGGTGAGAATTAAAAAGCGGGTGCAAAATTAGAATAAAAAACTTGTAATTCATTAAAAAAAGATACTTTTTTACCCATTTTTGTTAAATGTTCAATAAAAATACGTACTTTTGCTGAATAATTTTAATCTCATGAGAATACTTAAAATATTGAGCCTTTTGGCTTTTTTCTTTCTATCTTCTGATTTCTATGCACAACTTCCTTCTATACAATTGAAAGATTTAAAAGGGAAGGTAGTTGATACAGCAAAGTTGAACAATGACGGTAAGCCTTTTGTAATTAGTTTTTTTGCAACGTGGTGCAAACCTTGTAACCGAGAGTTGAAATCCATACACGAGCAATATGTGGATTGGCAAGATGAGACCGGTATGAAACTGATCGCGATATCCATTGATCAAGCGCAGAATATCAACAAGGTGAAACCTTTGGTTGATGGCGAAGGTTGGGAATATGAAGTGTTATTAGATCCCAACAGTGATTTCCGTCGTGCGCTTGGCGTTCAGATGATTCCTCATGTGTTGATTGTAGACGGAAAGGGCAACATTGTAGAGAGTAGAAGCGGTTATACGGAGGGAGCTGAGGAACATCTCATTGAAAAAATTAGAGAATTGGTGTCCGGAAAGAAATGATTCCGCTTATGTTTCATCCTATATATAAAGGCGTAATGAAGAAGATTAGGTTGGCAGCCTTGTTGGTCGTGGGGGCATTGGCTGTAAATGTATTTGCACAGGAGGACAAGAATGTAGTCTTTCACGGCAGTGTGCAGTCAGACATTATGGCTCCACAACAGGATGATGACATTAAAACAGGAGTGGTTGATGATTGGGCTTTGACCAATACTTACATTGATTTAGGTTTACGAAGCAAATGGATAGATGCCGGTACTCGTTTGGAGTTTACCAAGCATTCTTTACCCGGTTTTGAAGAGGATTTCAGGGGGAATGGTATACCGCATCTTTTTATAAAAGGTAAATTCAAGGGTTTTGACGTCACCCTTGGTGATTTGTACGACCAATTCGGAAGTGGATTTATTTTTAGGGCATACGAAGAGCGCAGTTTAGGTATTGATAATGCTATCCGTGGTGCCCGTATCAATGTGACCGGAGTGAAGGGAGTTCAGTTTAAAGTATTGGGTGGTTTGCAACGGAGGTATTGGGAGTGGAGTAAGAACTCTATGATTGCCGGTGCAGATTTGGAAATAAATGTGGACCAATTTAGCCAAAGAATGAGAGACAGGGGGGTGTCATGGATGATTGCCGGTTCGTATGTATTGAAAAATGAGAAGGATGAGGATATTGTCCTTTCTGGAACGAACTATCGTTTGAATCTGCCCAAGAATGTACATGCCTTTGACGGTAGGACTTCATTGCGTGTGGGCGATTACTCTTTTTTAGCGGAATATGCATGGAAAAGTCAGGATCCTTCTTTTGATAACGGATATATATATCGTCATGGGCAGGCATTGATGTTGTCGGCTTCATACTCCAAGCGTGGTGTGAGTGCTTTGATTCAAGCAAAACGTAGCGAGGATATGTCATTCCGCAGTCAACGTTCAATGACGGGCATTTCAGCTTTTTTGAACAATATGCCGGCTTTTGCATATCAACATACTTATGCGTTGGCAGCGCTTTATCCGTACGCGACACAGGCTGCAGATGGTGAGTGGGCATTCCAGGGCGAATTCGGATATAACTTTAAACGTAATACAATCCTCGGTGGAAAATACGGAACAAAAATGAAATTGAACGTGAGTCACATCCGTTCATTGGACAAGACACCGGTGGAGGTGGCAGCCAACGGGACTACGTACGGCACAGATGGATATACGACCAGATTTTTTAAAGTAGGCAAGGAAACTTACTATCAAGATATCAATGTACAGTTGGAAAAGAAACTCAATCGGAATATCAAACTGAACTTGATGTATATGAATCAATGCTACAATATGGATGTAGTCGAAGGGCATGGTGGTATGGTCCGATCAAATATCGGTGTGGCTGAAGGTAAGTTTCAGTTCAATAAGAAACTGACCTTGCGTGCTGAGGCTCAATATTTGGCGACGCGACAAGATGAAGGCGATTGGTGTTACGGTCTTTTGGAATTGTCGGTTTTACCCTATTTTATGTTTACTTTGAGCGATATGTGGAATTGTGGAGAAACAAATCTGCATTATTACATGGGTTCGGTTACGTTCAACTATAAGTCGCATCGTTTAATGGCAGGTTACGGACGTACACGTGCAGGATATAACTGCTCCGGTGGTGTTTGTCGGTACGTACCGGCAAGCAAAGGATTCCAGTTGTCGTACAATCTAAACTTTTAATTGAAGATGAAGAAATATATATATTCCTTTGTTTGTTGTATCGCAGCGATATTTGCGGCTTGTGATGATGTGGATAGATTGGAAGATAGATTCATACCATTGCCACAAGTGGAAACCAAAAGAAAAGTCCTCTTGGAGGAGTTTACGGGACAACGTTGCGTGAATTGCCCGACAGCGCATCTCATGATAAACGATTTAAAAACGCAATATGGTGAAAATTTCATTCCTGTGGGTATTCATGCTATTAGCGCATTTGGATTGTCGGAAGAGGCAAGTCCTTTAGGACTAATGAATTCCGAAGGAGATGCGTATGCAAAACATTGGAATGCCAATGCCTTGCCTTGTGGAATAATTGACCGTACAAGTGGTTTACTAGAC
>JAGBUF010000105.1 GCA_017630975.1 Paraprevotella sp.
GCTTCTTCTTTGTCTTTGACAAGAATCATCTTACTATTGGCAAGCGACTTTCGAGCTATCTCCTGTCGGGGCAGTACAGACAGTTGTTTTTCCACTTCTTGCTCCACCTTATTCAATAAATCCTCATCGGTAGTCACAAGTATCACCTGACTATCCACACCATGTTCGGCTTGCGACAACAAATCAGCAGCCACAAAAGCAGGTTGTGCAGAATGGTCAGCCAGCACCTCCACCTCGGAAGGACCGGCGGGCATATCAATAGCGACTCCTTGTGTGGCTACCTTTTGTTTGGCAGCCATCACATATTGATTTCCTGGACCAAAAATCTTATAGACATTGGGTACACTTTCTGTACCGTATGCCATCGCACCGATGGCCTGTACACCGCCAATCTTGAAGATTTGACTGACACCTGCTACACGCGCAGCATACAATATAGCCGGATTCACCTTACCAATCTTATTGGGAGGCGTACAAAGAACGATATCTCGGCAGCCGGCTATTTTTGCGGGGGCAGCCAACATGAGTACCGTAGAGAACAATGGGGCTGTCCCCCCGGGTATATACAATCCGACTTTTTCAATAGGTACGGATTTCTGCCAACAAGTGACTCCCTGACAAACCTCTAATCTGACTCCCTGGAACTGCTGGACTGCATGAAAAGCATATATATTCTTGTATGCGAGTTGTATTGCTTCTTTCAAATCAACTGACACCAAAGTTTCTGCTTCAGCCATCTCCTGATCTGTCACTTGAAGGGAATTCAATTGCACTCCGTCAAAGCGTTCCTCATACTTTTTTACAGCGTCATCACCATTCTCTCTCACATCATCCAACACTGTGGAGACTGTGGCGTTGAGTGTTTCCATATCAAGGACAGGCCGTTTTAACAGTTCCTTCCAGGTATTTTGTTCGGGATATTTAATGATTTTCATAAAGAATCAATCTTATAAAACAAATTTACAATATCATTTTCTCTATCGGCAACACTAAAATGCCTTGCGCACCCAATTCTTTCAATTTACTGATGATTTCCCAAAAACACTTTTCATCAATCACAGTATGCACACTGCTCCAACCTTCCTGTGCAAGGGGCATCACCGTAGGACTTTTTGCACCGGGCAACACCGAAACAACATCATTTACCTTACATGTAGGCACATTCATCAATACATATTTTTTATCTTCTGCACTCTTGACCGCCTCAATTCTGAAAAGCAACTCATCAAGTATCTCTTTCTTTTCTGCGCTCAATTCATTATTACCTATCAAAAGAGCTTCACTCTGCATTACAACCTCAACTTCACGCAGATTGTTGCTAACGAGTGTAGACCCCGAACTGACGATATCAAAAATTCCATCTGCCAAACCGATTCCGGGTGCAATTTCTACTGAACCGGTAATCACATGAATGTCTGTTTCTACGCCACTGTCCGCCAAGAATTTTTTAAGGATATTGGGATAAGACGTAGCTATTTTCTTTCCGTCGAACCATTCTATCCCTTTGTACTCAATCGCTTTGGGAATGGCCAATGACAATCTGCACTTACTGAAACCCAAACGACGAATGATACAAGCATCTTCATTCCTCTCTACATATTCATTTTCTCCCACTATACCTAAATCTGCGACACCATTTGCAACGGATTGCGGAATATCATCATCTCTCAGATACAGGATTTCAACAGGAAAATTAGAAGCCTTTACCAAAAGAGTACGTTTTGATGAACTCACTTTTATACCTGCTTCGGACAATAATTCCATTGTCTCCTCATACAAACGACCTTTTGACTGTACTGCAATTCTTAACATATACTCAGTTTTTAATTAGATTTCATAATAAAAATAGGCTTACCTTTCTTCGGCAAGCCTACATTGTTCTATCATTCTACTGACACGTCAATCCGCCTACCGAGTTAATCGTTAGGATGGTGATGATGGCGTGTAGTTATATTTGTCATATTCTTATTTTGCTCTTTTACGCAAAGGTAGCAATCTTTTCAAAATCAACAAACAAAATGCAATGTTTTTATATGAATTATATCATTTTTATGCCAATAGTCACTAAAAACTGACATCTTTTCATTGGCATGTCAAAGAACGAACGATAGTATCCTCATCTAATTCGTTATCTTCCAATTCAAACCCGTTGAATCCCATTTCAGATGATTTTTCTTTTGGGAATGTGAAATAGGTACAAACAGTTTGCGTACACAATACACCTTCTTCATTATAAAGTGAAGCTTCAACTGTCGCTATGTTCCTTTTAATTTCAGTTACCTTTGCCTGCAGCTTCAAAAAAGCATTGTTCGTGGATACAGCATGCTTATAACGGGTTTCCATTTTTGAGGTCACACCGGATGTCTGCATACTAAGCATCACAGCCCATCCGCATATCTCATCTAAAAGGACAGCCTGTATTCCGCCATGTAAGGTATCAATCCAACCTTGAAAACGGGATTCCGGTTTCCAGTAGCTTACCACCTCTTCGCCATCGGCATAAAACTCCATTTTTACACCACTTTCATTGCGGTCGCAACAGCCAAAACAATGATAAGCATCATGGTTCAACCAAGGGTTTATAATTCTTTTCATAATTGTATTCTTAAAATTCATAATCCACACACGAACGACTCTCTTTGGCATCCTTCAACAAAGCGGCAACAGCCAGATGCTTGGGATGTTTGGCATACCTCATAACATCCTCCATATCATCGAACTCACTATACAAAGCAATGTCAAACTCTTCCGCCGGATTAACATTCAAACCCACTTCTATCTTACGAATAAAATCAATATCGTTGGGTAATGCCTCTATTTCTTGTTTGAATCGTTTCATCAAACTGACTTTCTCCTCCTGTAACATTTCCTTTTTCAAACGGAACAATACAATATGCTTAATCATGTTTTATCTTTTAAATTTAATAATTACCTTTGCAAAGGTAGCAGAAACAAGCATTCAACAAAACAAACACATTGTTTTATTACTCTGCACCACATAAAAATGTTTAATCCCTTGCATGTAGAACACGATTCAAAACGAACAGAGATGAAAGAGTTATCATTGGTTTTCCTTTTTCTTTTGTTTTTCTCATCATGCCTACATCAAGAGAAACGTGACGTCCGTTCATTGCAACAGAATATCAGCGGAAATAGTGACAACATCTATGACCTTGACCACATACAGGAAACAGGAGAACTTATCGCTGTAACCATCAGCGGACGCGATACATATTACAAATACAAAGGGAAAAATTGGGGAGTCCAATTTGAATTGTGTCAGGCATTTGCCAATTCTATCGGTGCAAGACTGCGTATGGAGACCGTCCGCGACACCAATGAGTTGTTTGTCAAGCTCAAGGAGTGTGAAGCGGATATTATCGCTTTGGAAATTCCACAGACATATTCCATTTCGTCGGATGTTTGCTTCGCCGGTTCATGGTATCTCACAGGCAATGGTTCTCAAGGTGTTAAACAGCAATGGGTGGTGCGAAAAAGTTCGCCACTACTGAAAGAAGCACTCGAAAAATGGTATATGCCATCATTGAGAACATACCTTACTGAAAGAGAAAACAGTTATTTCTTACCCTCCTCATCCTCTAACCGAAAGGTTCATGCACCGATACTGAACCGAAAGAAGGGTGTCATATCACCTTACGATGCCACATTCATACGCCATGCCCCAAGTCTCGGTTGGGATTGGCGACTATTGGCAGCTCAATGCTATCAAGAATCAGCCTTTGATACACAAGCTATATCATGGGCAGGTGCAGTAGGCTTGATGCAAATCATGCCGGAAACAGCCGAACATCTTAACATCAACAGTCGGTACTTACAACAACCTGAAAAAAACATACACGCCGCTGTTCTCTACCTCAGA
>JAGBUF010000106.1 GCA_017630975.1 Paraprevotella sp.
AAATACAATCCTCTGGATACAGACATGCTGTTGAAGGATGCCCTTGACGCCTGTGCCACAGACGAGGAACGTGACTCGTTGGAAAGTTTGACAACCACGAAGACCACCAACAAGAATTTCAGTCTGAGCAATGTAAAATTCAACATCGCCACACCCAAACATCCTATGCCATACGACCCGGCAAACTTCTCACTCAGCTACTCACATAGCGAGAGCAACAAGACGGGAGAAACCACAGCTTGGGAAACGGACAAACAATGGAACGGAGCATTCAACTACAGCTACTCACCCAACTACAAACCATTTGAGCCTTTCAAGGAAACCATCAAGAGCAAAAGCAAGTGGTGGGATATCATCCGTGAGCAGAATTTCAACTACCTCCCACAGAGTCTGACTTTCAATACAAGCATCATTCGCAATTACTATGAGTTCCAGGAACGCGACATAGATAATCTTGAAGATGCCACTTCATTGCCTTTGTCATTCTCCAAAGAATTCCTATGGAATCGCGATTTCAGTATCAGGTGGGACTTGACCAAGTCACTCCGCATGTCTTTCTCTTCTGCAACGCACGCAGAGATTGAAGAACCCAACATGCCGGTCAACAAAGATTTATATGCTGATCAATATACCGCATGGAAAGACTCGGTCAAACATAGTATCTTAGGTTTCGGAACACCCATCAGTTATCAACAGGACTTTACAGCCTCATACAAAGTACCTTTGAACAAGATACCATGTTTCTCATGGATCGATTTGGATGGAAATTATAGTGCTAACTACTCATGGAACAAGGGTATGGAATTGGAAGACGGAAGCAATTATGGCAACACCATCAACAACCAACGTTCAATGACCATCAACGGAAAGTTCAATTTTGAAAATCTCTATAATATGTCGTCTTACCTAAAGGAGGTGAACAAGAAATTCTCAGCAGGTGAACGCAAAAAGGCAAAAGATAAAAGCAACCGAGAGAAAGCACAAGTCAAAGCTAAGGCTAAAGCGGCAAGAGAAAAGGCAGAAGCTGAAGGTAAGGATGGCGACGAAGCGGCCAAGAAAGTCATTGCTGACAATGCTAAAGGAAAAGCAAACGCAAAAGTGAAGAACCCACGTTTCAAAGGCTTTGCCGGCGAAGTATCACTAAAACCAGACACCACCGTCATGCTCGCACACAATCAAAAGAGCAAGAAGATTCGTGTTACAGCCATTGATGCCAATGGCAAAGCATACCCCATTAAGTTCAAGAAGATTGACGAAAACAAGATTCAAATCCTGAACATGGACACCATGAAATTGCGCGTCAATGTCATGGCCAAGCCGAAGGCCAGCGAGAAAGCATGGTATCCATACGTACAAGGAGCCACTCGCTTCCTTATGATGGTACGCAACGTCAGTGTCAGCTACCGTAACACTTACGCCATGTCACTCCCCGGTTTTATGCCTAATGTAGGTGATATGTTAGGGCAACGTTCCGGAGGAGGTTTGCAACCGGGGTTGGATTTTGCCTTCGGTTTCGTCAGTGACACCTATATCGACAAAGCCAACGAACGAGGATGGTTGCTAAATAACGATAGTGTCAGTACTCCGGCTACGACAAATGCCATGGAAGACTTACAAATCAAAGCCACATTAGAACCAATCCCTGATTTAAAAATAGATTTGAACGCCAGTAGAACGACGAATAGCAACAAGAGCATACAATACATGTATGCCGGTATGCCTACAACACAAAGTGGAAATTTCACCATGACGACAATTTCCATCAGATCAGCCTTTGAAAGCAGAGGAAATGCCAATAACGGGTACAGTAGTAAGACCTTCACGAGGTTCCAACAATATTTGAACACGTTCCAACAACGAGTTGAGAGAAGGTATGCCAACGCAACCTATCCCGCTGCTACAGGACTAAACGGAAAATTCAATCCGGAAAATGGTACCGTAAACAAATATTCATCTGATGTAATGATTCCTGCTTTCTTGGCCGCATATACGGGTGGAAACGATATCAGTTCTCCATTGGAGATCTTCCCTAAAATCACGAAGATGCTACCCAACTGGAGTGTTTCTTACAAAGGCTTAGGTTATCTGCCATGGCTCAGAGACCATTTCAAAAGTGTCACACTGAACCATTCCTACAAGAGTATCTATTCTGTAGGAGCATACAACACCTATAGTAGTTGGATGGAATATATGGGTGATATGGGATTCGTTCAAAGTACTACAGACAATTCAATTGTTCCAAGCAGTATGTACGACATCAGCAGCGTATCTATCAACGAGTCTTTCTCGCCATTGGCAGGGCTGGATTTTACTTTGAATAACAATATGACCTTCAAAGTAGAGTATCGAAAGACACGTGTCCTGACACTCAGTATGACCGCTGCCCAACTCAACGAAGCATGTAGTGATGACTTTGTCATTGGATGGGGATACAAGATCAACGATTTCAAATTCTCTTCTATCTTTGGCAACAGACAAAAGAGAGCTGCCAACAAAGCCAACAGAAACAAGAGTAAAGATGCGACGAACAACCGCAACACCAACCGCAACACGAGCAAGAACAATACCAAGAGTCGCGCAATCAGCCACGACCTGAACTTACGTTTTGACTTCTCGTTCCGTAACCAAGATGCTATCACACGCAACATACAAACGTCGCTTTCTGAAGCTACTAGTGGTAACAAAGCCATCAAAGCCTCTTTCAGTGCTGACTATACCATCAGTCGTTACGTCACGCTCAGTTTATACTACGACCGTCAGCGCAATCAACCGCTATTGTCTTCGAATGCCTACCCTACCATTACACAGGACTTCGGTTTCAACCTTCACTTCTCATTGACCCGATAACGAATTCTATTGGACATCTATTATTGTCCGATAATTGCTTAAATAAAAAGTATGAGTCCCAAAGTCTTTTTACAAACTTCGGGACTCACTTTTATAACCGTTTTATTGTTATAACAAAATTTCAACTTACAAATCTAAGAACCACTTTGATAATTTGTTGTCCGTGAAATAGAAACGTCCGTTTCTTTTGAGCCTAACTGATAATTATAATCATCCTCACCGTACCAATAATATTTCTTGTCCATCTTGGCTCCAACAAGTTGATATACTTTTGCGCCTCAAACAGTACCGAT
>JAGBUF010000107.1 GCA_017630975.1 Paraprevotella sp.
TTACTGGAAATTATTGCTTGTACAATGAGCTGACAGGGTATTCGGAAGCTGCCGATAGTGCCGTTGCTATAGATTATTCGCAAAAGGATACCATGTATATGCATGCAGATACATTCAAGGTTTATACCTACTATATGAATACCGATTCAATGTGTCGTGAGATGCGTGCATTCCATAAAGTAAGGGCATATCGGATAGATGTACAAGGTGTTTGTGATTCATTGGTGTATCATACGAAAGATTCATGCATGACGATGTATAAAGATCCTATTGTGTGGAATGGTTCACAGCAATTGCTCGGTGAGGTTATCAAAGTCTTTATGAAAGGCTCAACAATAGACAGAATGAAAGTGATTGACCAAGCTCTTTCTGTTGAAAGGCTGGATTCAAGTCATTATAATCAGATTGCAGGAAAGGAGATGACGTCGTATTTTAAGGACGGTGAGATGAAAGAAACACATGTCAAAGGAAATGTATATGTTGATTATTACATGTTTGACGATGACAGTCTTATGATAGGTCTGAATTATACTGAGACGTCTGAACTGAAACTTTTTATGGTCGATCGTCGGATGAATAAAATATGGATGCCGGCAGCGACGGGAACCATTTATCCCGTGTTGATGATTCCAAAAGAAAAATTGTATCTATCCAATTTTGCATGGTTCGATTATATTCGACCTTTGAATAAGCATGATATTTTCAATTGGCGACCAAAGCGAAATGGTACCGAACTGAAGGCATCCCGTAAATACAAGGCGCCAATACAATCGTTGGATAAAATTAAAAGGAGGTAAGGATGGCAATGTTTAAAACACGCAAACCACGTGGCTATCAGCATTCATATATTTATATAGATGAACGTAAAGAGAAATTGAAAAAGATAGAAGAACGTGCCAAAAGAGAATTGGGACTTCTGCCTCCTAAAGAAATAGATCCGGAGGAAATCAGAGGTACTTTTGTTCAGGGAACAACGCATCTACGGAGAAGAAAAGAGAGTGGAAAGAAACCAATGACATTAGGGGTAGCTTTGATTATTATTGCAGTCTTGGTTTTTATATGGCATTATTTGCAAACGGGTAGTTTTAGATTCTAGAGCAGTTTGAGATGAGTGATATAATACATTTGTTACCTGATTCAGTAGCGAATCAGATTGCGGCGGGCGAGGTGATACAGCGCCCGGCTTCTGTTATAAAAGAGCTGGTGGAAAATGCTGTTGATGCGGGTGCGAAACATATTGATGTGGTGGTAGAGGATGCCGGAAAGACATCAATAAGAGTGGTTGATGATGGAAAGGGTATGTCGGTCACCGATGCTCGTTTGGCTTTTGAACGTCATGCAACATCTAAAATTCGTGAAGCTTCAGACTTATTTGCACTTCGGACGATGGGATTTCGTGGTGAGGCTTTGGCTTCAATTGCCGCTGTAGCACAAGTGGAATTGACAACCCGTTGTGAGGGTAGTGATTTAGGAACATGTGTGTGCATTTCGGGTTCTGAGGTGATAAGTCAGGAACCTGTTTCATCTCCGGTGGGAAGTAATTTTATGGTCAAGAATTTGTTTTTTAATGTACCGGCTCGTCGCAAGTTCTTGAAATCTAATCAGACTGAATTGAGTAATATTCTTCAAGAATTTGAGCGTATAGCTTTGGTGCATGAAGATATCTCTTTTTCTTTGACTCATAATAATACGTTGATGCTGAGTTTGCCACATTCAACCCTTCGTGAACGAATCGCTACTGTTTTCGGGAAAAAGATGAATGAGCAACTATTGGCAGTTGAGGTGGAGACGTCTTTGGTAAAAATTACAGGGTATGTAGGAAAACCGGAAACATCCCGCAAGAAAGGTTCACATCAGTATTTCTTTGTGAATGGTCGTTATATGCGTCATCCATATTTTCATAAGGCTGTGATGGAACCCTTTGAGAAGTTGATACCTGTCGGAGAGCAAGTGTCGTATTTCCTTTACTTTGAAGTGGACCCCGCTAATATAGATGTTAATATTCATCCTACAAAAACGGAGATAAAATTTGAAAATGAATTGGCTGTATGGCAGATTATTGTCGCAGCAATAAAGGAGTCATTGGGACGTTTTAATGCTGTTCCTACTATTGATTTTGACACCGAGGGGATTCCTGAAATTCCGACATTTACTTCACACTATAACCATCAGTTAATCAAGGCTCCTTCTGTTGATGTCAA
>JAGBUF010000108.1 GCA_017630975.1 Paraprevotella sp.
ATTTTGAAAAGAATATAAAGAGCAAGTCCAGGACCGATATGTCCGCATATATGCAACAAATGAACCCGAAGTGTTTAATTTCAAATTTTAAAGTTATATGAGTTTTATAAAGTTTATAAAATCATTATTCAATTTAAATGATAATGTTAAAACAGATTCACCTATAGAAGGTGCAGTAGATTTAGGGCTACCGAGTGGGACTCTTTGGGCCAATCGCAATATAGGAGCAAATACCCCAGAAGAGAAGGGTAATTTTTTTGCATGGGGTGAGACAGAACCCAAGCATATCTATTCTATGAAAACTTATAAGTATGAATATATAAGCAAGGTTAATGATGATCATAGGGTGTCTGAAGGCTATATAAAGTATTGGAAGCCCTTTAGGCGCTTGAAGAAAGAGGTGTATGAATGGGATAATAAGGTGATTTTGGATCCAGAGGACGACGTAGCTACTGTAAAATGGGGAACGGATTGGTGTATGCCTACAAGAGAGGAATTAAAGGAATTGGGTGATTTTTGTATTTGGGAAAAAACAAAATTAAACGGAGTTGAGGGTTATAAGGCGATAGGTCCAAATAATAGATTTATATTTTTCCCAACGGCGGGTCTTCAAAATGATCATTGTCCTTATGTTCAAGATTCTGGCATTTATTTATGGTCAAAGTCACTTTCTTATACTCCGCAAAGGGCATATATAATGTGTTGTTGTGATCAAATTGTAGAATCTGAACTTAGATATCAAGGCCTAACGGTTCGTGCTGTAGTAAATAAGAAAAACGATTAACTTATGCTTCATGCATAACCATAGATGGTAAAAATTATAAATGCTGAGCATTCAAGGTGTAATGTTCGGCATTTATTTATCTTCTAAGAAGAAAGTTTTCTTTATTCAGCTTTTTTCACAGGGTCACAAGTCAGTCCAACTCCCAGTTTGTTGAAAATCTTTCGGTCTACCTCGCTGAGCATGACGGTGGAATGTACTTGGCAACCTTTGAGCTTAGGCAGTTGATCGAGTGCTTTACGGCAATCCTCGTCAATATCGCTCAGCATAGAAAGAGCAACCAAGACCTCGTCAGTATGTAAACGTGGATTGTGACCGTGCAGATACTCCACTTTTGTTTTTTGTATTGGTTCAATAAGATGCTCCGGTATCAATTTCTTGCTATGAGGTATACCAGCCAAATGTTTAGTGGCATTCAGTAAGAGTGCAGCGCTGGAACCCAATAAAGAGCTGGTACGTGACGTGATAATATTGCCGTCCTTCAGCTCAATAGCTGCCGCTTCTCCGCCCGACAACTCTTTTCTTTCCTGTGCAGCAACAGTGGTACGGCGATAGTCGGTGGTCAGTTTGGCTTGTTTCATGATGAGCCTAATCTTGTTTACCTCGCTCTCGTTATCACCCTTTTCTGCCAAATTGCATAGGGCATAATAATATCGTCTGATAATTTCTTCGCGTGCGGCATTGCAACATACGTCTTCGCCGTCCATGCAGAAGCCAATCATATTCACTCCCATGTCGGTGGGTGACTTATATGGACTTTCACCATAGATGCCTTCGAAAATGGCATTTAAAACGGGGAAAATTTCAATGTCACGATTGTAGTTTACAGCAATATTACCATAAGCTTCCAAATGGAAGGGGTCAATCATGTTTACATCATTAAGGTCCGCTGTTGCAGCCTCGTAAGCAAGGTTTACCGGATGTTTAAGAGGGAGATTCCATACAGGGAATGTTTCAAATTTCGCATATCCGGCTTTGATTCCGCGTTTGTTTTCGTTGTATAATTGACTGAGACAAACGGCCATTTTCCCACTTCCTGGTCCGGGAGCAGTCACGATGATGAGTGGATGAGAGGTTTCTACGTAGTCGTTTTTACCAAAACCTTCATCAGAGTCAATGAGCGCTACATTATTAGGGTATCCCTCAATGGTATAATGGTAATATACCTTTATGCCGAGACGTTCCAAACGTTTTCTGTAAGCGTCAGCACTTGCTTGACCATTATAATGAGTGATGACAACACCTCCGCAGAACATCCCTACATGCTCAAACTCATTGCGAAGGCGCAATACATCCTCGTCATAAGTGATGCCAAGGTCGCTACGCATTTTGTTTTTCTCTATATCTCTTGCACTGATGACCATGACAATCTCTGCGCAATCCTTCAATTGTGTCAGCATGCGCAGTTTGCTGTCAGGAAGAAATCCCGGTAAAACACGACTGGCATGGTTGTCATCAAATAACTTACCTCCGAATTCAAGATACAGTTTGTCTCCAAATTGACTGATACGTTCCTTGATACGTTCAGACTGTATCTTGAGATATTTCTCATTGTTAAATCCTTTGCTCATAATGACTACAAAATTAGTATTTCTTCCTTGCTTGGCGAAGGATTCAATGTAAAAAATTGACCAGTAGTTAATGTTAGGAAAAAAAATGCAGAAAACTTAACAGAAAAGAAAATAATATGTAAATTTGTACGATTTATACTTATACCTTAAATGTTTTTAAAAGAAGATGTCATGAAAAATATCTTGAAGTTTCGTGATTTTTTTGTAGTATTTGTGTGCATAGTGTTGTCAGTCAATATTTTTTCAGCGTGCGATGACAATATGGAGGCTTCACATTATTATACCTTTACTGGTGAAACCATGAGCGATTATTTGTCTAATCGTGAAACATTTTCCATGTTTAGGAGAATCGTGGAGAGAGCCGGACATATGCAATATTTAGGTGCCAGAGGTTCACATACATTTTTCCCACCCGTCAATGAAGGAGTGCAGAAATATCTGGATGATCATGGTTACAGCTCGGTAGAGGATATTCCCGTTGAATATTGTGATACGATAGTGAAAGTGCATTTGATTGAGAATATGGTGCACTACACTTCAGTCTTTGGTGTTGAGACACAATATACCAATGCTTTAGATTTGCCTCTTATCGTGAAGTCTACAGGAGATACAGTTGATGCGTCAGGTTTGGCTTTGAGTATTATCAATAACTCTTCAGCCGTAATCAATATCATGAAAAATGACACAGTGGAGAACGGTGTGGTGCATCCTGTAACCAATGTCATTGTGCCTAATACGTCTTTCGGAAAAGAGTTGCTGACAGAAAACTGTGAGGGATGTAAAATATATTATACGGCTCTATTACGTTGTGGGTTGCTGGACTCCATGCAAACCTATATAGACCCAGTTTACGAGGCTGTGAAGGATAATTTCCCACCATTCATAAAAAATATTATTTCTGGTGGTGATTTCAATAAAGGAGGTAATAAGTACACAGCGAAGCGCCCTGATTTTCGTAAGATGGGTTATACTGTATTTATTGTTCCCGACGAAGTACTTTATGCCAAATATGGACAATATTTCAGTCCGGATAAGACAGTCGAAGAAAATGTTGATGCTTTGTATGAGTTGGCATGTGAGAAGTACAAGGATAATATGTCCAAACAGATTTTTGGCATAGATGCAGAGAAGGAACAATTGTATTGGAACAAGGATTCGTATGAGAGTCGTTATAATCCATTGAATATCTTCATGTCTTATCATGTGTTGGACCGTTTGTTCAACAGTCGTGACATCATGATCAATTGTTGGGGACACATTACCAATTTTATAAATCCGACAGAATGGGTGTCTACTATGTTAGAACACTCCATGATAAAATTGGAGAAAGTATATCGAAGAGAGGAAGAGCGTGATGTAGAGTTTCATGGTGAGATTTATCTCAATCATTCTACGGCCTCAAAATATAATGGATACAGCAGAATTCGCGGAGCCCATGTCACAGAGCCTACAGGTGTACGGGATTATATGTCCATCAACTGTGCATTCTTCTATATTGACGATATTTTGGCTTATGATGAGGTCATGAGGAACAAGGTGATGAATACAAGAATCCGTACGGATATGTATACGGTATTTCCAGAGTTGACGACGAACAATATGCGTATGCATGGAAATTATCGTTTGGCACATGGCTATACAGCCGAGGATAATACAGAAACCGGAAAGAATGGTTTCAATTATTATATGCCACATGGTTACCTGAAAAATGTGGATTTTAATGGCGATGCCGTATTTTTTGTGATGCGTCCGAAGTTGGGATTCTGGAATCTAGGAGGTGACGAAATCAATTTCTTGGGGTCTACCTATGATGTTCGTTTCCGTCTTCCGTCAGTTCCTCCAGGAACGTATGAGGTGCGTATCGGTTATACAGGAATGGCCGATCGTGGTATAGCGCAGCTTTATTTGGATGATGTTCCGCAAGGTATTCCTGTTGATTTGCGTTTTGCAGCAGACGACCCTCGTGTAGGAGGAATTTATGGGGTTGATTTGACAGATGAAGAATTGGCAGAAAACAACCGTACCATGAAGAACAATGGTTTCTATCGTGCCGGTAGAGGTATCTATATGGAGTATCATTCATTGGCAGAAAAGAATCCTTATCCTACCTATTCATCAAGTGTTGGTCGTACGGCAGACAAAATTGCACCGATTCATCGCCGTAAAGTGGGTGATGTAAATGTGATGCCGGGTCAGCACCACACCATCCGTTTCCGCTCCGTATATACGTTGGGTAATGCCGGATGTTTTATGCTCGACTATTTGGAAATGGTACCCATTGAGATTAGCGGTGCCGGAGGATTAGGTGAAGACATTTATTAATTAAGCCATAAATACGATTAACGCTCCGTGTGGGTTCCCATGCGGAGCGTTAATCGTGAAGTGGTTTCCTTATATGTTTTTATCTGCTTGTCGCTATATTAATCTACGCATGCGATGATAATGAATTTATCTGTATGGTTGCAAAAAAAGCGACAAGGAGGATTATTCATCTCCCTATCGCTATGTCAGTTAAATCTTCGCAGATACTTAAAACGTTTCGTCGAGTGCTTGTTGAATATCGGCAATGATATCTTCTACGTTTTCTATACCAACAGACAGACGAATCAAATCGGGTGCAACACCTGCTTCGCGTAATTGTTCGTCACTCAGTTGGCGGTGAGTATGGCTAGCGGGGTGAAGGACGCAAGTGCGAGCATCTGCTACGTGTGTAACGATACAGATCATTTTCAGCTGGTCCATGAATCGGATGGCATCTTCTTTGTTGCCTTTCAACCCGAAGGCGATAACACCACATGAACCGTCAGGGAGATATTTTTGTCCTAATTCATAGTATTTATTTTCTTTCAAGCCGGGGTAATTAACCCATTCCACATACTCGTTATTGGAAAGGAATTCAGCTACTGCTTGAGCATTCTCGCAATGTCGTGGCATGCGTAGATGCAGTGTCTCTAAACCTAAATTAAGTAGGAATGCATTCTGTGGACTTTGAATAGAACCTAAGTCGCGCATCAGTTGGGCTGTGGCTTTGGTCATATAAGCCATTTTCCCGAAAGCAGTGGTATAAGTCAAGCCATGATAGCTTTCGTCCGGTTGGCACAATCCCGGGAATTTATCTGCATGAGCGTTCCAATCAAAGTTTCCACTGTCCACGATGGCACCACCCACAGCCGTGGCATGGCCATCCATGTATTTGGTGGTTGAATGAGTGACAATGTCAGCTCCCCATTCAAATGGGCGACAATTGATAGGAGTTGCGAAAGTATTGTCGATGATTAAAGGAACACCATGAGCGTGTGCTATCTTGGCGAAACGTTCAATATCGAATACTTGGCAACCTGGATTGGAAATGGTTTCACCAAAGAAACATTTCGTATTGGGTCGGAATGCAGCTTCAATCTTTTCGTCATCCCATTCTGGGTCAATGAAAGTGCATTCAATGCCTAATTTCTTCATAGTTACACCAAATAGATTATAAGTACCTCCGTATATGGTGTTGGATGTGATGAAGTGGTCTCCGGATTGACAAATGTTGAAAATGGCATAGAAATTAGCTGCTTGTCCTGATGATGTCAACATCGCACCAACTCCTCCTTCCAAATCTGCAATCTTTGCAGCTACTGCATCGTTGGTCGGATTTTGTAATCGGGTATAAAAATATCCGCTATCTTCCAAATCAAACAAACGAGCCATCTGCTCGCTGTTGTCGTATTTGAATGTTGTACTTTGATAGATAGGGAGTACACGTGGTTCACCTTTTTTAGGTGCCCATCCGCCTTGAACGCAGATGGATTCTTTTTTCAGTTCTTTTTTCATTTTGTGTCGTATTGATTTATTTTTTCGTTTCTTTTCTTTTAAAGGAATATGGCAATAGTTTTTGTGTTTCACTTCCTTGTTGCCAGACCGGAATGGAATTTGATGATACCGGACTATAAACAAGTTCGTATATCGGGATGTCTTTTTTCTCCTCTTTCCGGAGGGGAATCAAATCGGGATGAATCGGACAAATCTCTACCGG
>JAGBUF010000109.1 GCA_017630975.1 Paraprevotella sp.
ATATTAATAGATGTCTTCACCTAAACCACCGGCTCCGGCAATTTCGATGGGTACCATTTCGAGATAATCCAACACAAAACATCCCTTGTTTCCTAATGTATATACAGAACGGAAACGAATGGTATGATGCTTACCGGGTTCTACCTGCAAATCACAAACCTTACGTCTGTAAGTATATCTGTTATAATTTGCATATTGAGCTTCACCCTTAGGCGGATCTACCGGTGTAGGATTCTTGCCTGCCCATGAACCGAATGCCATATAGATGCTGGCTGGACCACGATAATAACCATTGTTCTTCATGGTACGCATGTTCTCAGTACGCTCTTCTTCGGTCAATCCATCCCACAGCGTCGCTGTACCTGCAACGTCACCTGCATAAATGCCTGCAACTCTTGAATCATCTGCTTGGTAACGCATATCAAGCGGCAAACCTTGTGGTATATCATCTACATATATCTGTGCGATTCCGCGGTCAATCATACCGGGATAACCGATACGTACTTCATAGGTACCGGGAGGTACTGATGGCAATCTCAATGTCACATCATAGCTGCTACCTAAGATATTGATTTCATCTCCACCCCAGTTCCACCACTGTAATTTCGGACGCTGAATGAAGAAAATCGCATCTTCATTAAATTCTACATTCTTCAAATAACCCGGAGGTGCATAGAAATTAAAACCATTCGCTCCATTCTCATCATTATCGGCACTTGTATGTCCGGGTTGAGTTCTGTAATTACCATGCAAACGCATATTATTCGTAGTCAACTCAGGGAACATACTCACGAAGTCTGTACGGATACGTGTATTCATTACATTATTGCGTGTAGTCGGATCGAATGTCAGCACATCGTCGACCAAGAAGAAAGCACAGTTCAGTGAGAAGTTGTTGGCTACACCTGGGTCATTGATATGTGCACCACGAACTTTTGTAAAGTTGTTGTAGATACTCGGAGTACTATGATTCAAATACAACTCACCCGGGAAATCTACATCACGTTCACTCTCTCTGTTGTACACCGTCTCAATCTTCAACAAAGAATGATCAAGCAGAGTATTCATCCATTCAGTCGGATTGGCATAACCTGAGTTGGTTCCCCAACAGTTCAACATGATGTCACGTGAAGTAAACAAGCGGTCAAGGATATGATAAGACATGAACATGTTCAACGGATTCTTACGACTTTCCAAAGCATCCATATTCCAATACTTATCTACCTCTTCTTGTCCGATACCTTGTATCTGCTTGAACATTTCATCGTTATACTTGTCGTATGCCAATTGGTACAATCCATTGATATTCTCATCCATGGATTTGTCAGGGCTGCAATAGTCACTATACTTTGCAAACAGCACCTCATCCGGCACCATATACAATGTAAAACCAAATTTACGATGATCAGGACGCTTAGCGGTATACTCATAACCGGTATCACTGGCGCTAAACACACCTCCTGAATAGATTTTCTTTCTGAACTCAGGATAGTTGCTCTTGGTCAGCTCGTAATTCTCGTCAATATAATAACGCAAAGAGTCAATCAAACCGGTACGAACCAACGCTTCGAAATAAATTCCGAAACCGGCTGTCTCCAAATTGCTTTCCAACAACTCACTACCAAGAGATGTATTGGGAACAATCACATCAGTTACAGGATGAACAACACCATTTTCTACGGTATCATTCTTCAATTCATTGATGATGGCTGCAGAGTTATTAATCAAGCTCAATGCCAAACCATTGTCATCAACAGTCTCACCGTCTGATCTGATGATCAAAGGCAAGTCCAAACTGTTTGTGTATTGACTTTCTTCGGAAAATTCAGATGTAAAGATTCGGGCATTCTCAATCAGATGCACCTTTACAATGGTATCACAATATTCAAGAGGAATATCCTCTACTGATGTATATCCATTATCATCCAGGAACTTCTGAATACCGGAATTTACAGGTGGGAAGAAAGTACCCTTAACATGAATTGATGCAAGATATCTCATCTTATCAGCACGCTCTACGATACGTTTCATCATTGACATGTCCGGACGATTAGAAATGTAATCGCTCATCATCTCTCCTGTAAACGTATAGTAATTCTCAGCTGCCATATCGTCATTACAAGCCGTAAAAGTGATAGCCTGTAAGGCAATCAAAGCTACTGCTATCAATGACATGTACATTTTACTATAAATACGCTTCATATCGCTTATTTTTTAGTTTGTTGATTCATAAGAATCTGTTATTTCCGGATAAGCCGGATTAGGAATAAGATTCTTATTTACTTTCATCTCGTCATAGTTATAGGGCCAATACATTCTCATGGCATTGTTGCGCAAGTTACCCACAGCATTACCGGAACTACCGGTAGTGAATTTCTTGGAAACAAACTCTGCCAATCGTTCAGTGGTTCCTTCATGTCTTGCCCAACGTACCAGGTCGAACCAGCGCTTTCCTTCGAAAAGGAATTCACGTCTACGTTCAGCATACAGCAATTGAATCAAAGAAGATTTATTGGTATAGTCTGAAGCCTTCAATGTAGAGGTTGAATTCAAGGCAGAACGATCAGCAATCGCTTTAATCAAGTTAAAAGCCTCTTTTGCACGCTTGGTGTTGATATTATCCTGATCGTTGTAATCAAATTCTTCATCCAAGAGATAAATCAAAGCCTCTGCCTTCATCAACATCACATCACTGGTACGGTAGAAAATCCAGTTTCCATCATTTTTAGTAGAACGCGGAGTACCGGAAGCTACACCATTAATAGTTACACTACCGAACGAATTCATAGAGAACTTATGAATATAATATTCTCCCGGATTGGCTGGGTCATCAATAAAGTAGGATTCAGCAATACGGCTGTCCTTATCATCTGAGAAAACATCTGTACCCTTATAAAGAGTTTCAGAAGGTTTAAACAATCCCATAGCTTGTTCTTTATCATTCACTTTTGTTCTATAAGTGAATGCTGCTACCATTTCATTGGACTTAGAACCATCATTGGTTTCATTTGTAAAATCCAATTCAAAAATGCTTTCCAAGCCACCGCCTTGACCACCACATATTTCATTATAAGCAGCATATTTACCCATTGCAGTTGTGCTATTATCCGGCAAAATCGGATAATTATTGGACATCTGCAAAATGTATTCATAACCTTCGGTTTTGAACATATTGATTTTAGCATCAATTACATTCTGTGAATAGATAGCTGCATTTTCAAAGTCACCAATCCACAAGCACATGTCAGCCATCAAAGCATAGATAGCATTACGTGTGATACGACCATAGCTGATATCGCGACCGCCCACCATTGGATAAATCACCAATGCATCAGACAAGACACTGTTCAAATCATCTAACAAGTAGCGGATGACTTGATTACCATCTGTGGCAGGATAATTCAGACGTTGATCGTCGGTAGTGATAACGCCGTTATAATAAGGAACATCCTTGAATGTTCTTACCAAATAGAAATAAGACAAGGCACGCAACGCAGTCACTTCGGCGATTGTTGCTCTAACGTCACTTTCCATATAATTGGGATCTTTCTCTGCCACTTTCGGTGCACGGTCGATGACCAAGTTACAACGGTTGATGACGTCATAGAAAGAAGTCCAACTGGTATATTGGTTCTTGGAAAGGATATCCTCTCTGAGCACATAGCACTCATCCCAAGTATAACCTACGTAATCAGGAGTTTCCTGTCCGATATTATCGGAACGTACCTCACCCCACATAAAAACTCTCTTCAAATAATCGGCATCTTGCATACGGGTATAGCAGCCATATACAATTTGATCTACGTCCTTCTTCTCATTCCAATAGTTATCCTCATAGACCATCGTCAAGGGATAAATCTCCAGGAAGTCTCCGCAGGATGTTGCCATAAATCCCACTAAGGCCAGAAGAACTGATTTAAACCATATCTTTTTCATATTCATCATAGTATTTTCAATTAAAAATCAACAGTTACACCAAATGTATATGACTTGGCACGCGGTGTTTGAGCGTGGTCGGTGGTTACACCATATCCGCCATAACCCAACTCTGGGTCAACACCTGTATACTTTGTCAAACAGAACAAGTTGTTGGCACTTGCATAGAAACGCAAACCTTGCAAACCAATCTTCTTCACTGTCTTAGAAGGCATGTTATAAGAAAGCTGCAAATAGTTCAAACGCAAGAATGTACCATCTTCAACAAAACGGTCACTGATCATTGTATTGTAGTTGGCTACTTTTTCTGAAGTCATCAAAGCACGAGGAATAGTAGTGAAATCACCTTCTTTACGCCAACGATAGTTCACTGCCTGGCTCTGGTTGTTGTTAGAGCTCATGCTCTCCATATTCAAACGAGCAATGTTGACAATGTCATAATCAACACGGTAGTTGAACTGAGCATTCAAAGACCACGCATCATATGTGAAACGGAATCCGAAACCACCGGTCAACTTAGGCAAAGAGTTACCCAAGTAAACAACATCCAAACGGTTAATGTTACCATCATGGTTCACGTCTTCGTAAATGGCATCACCACCTCTGAACTTATATTCTGAAGTACTTCCGTCTGCACTGGAGTTGAACAACATTTGCAGAGGATCCCCCTTCATGTTACGTACGATACCGCCATTGGCATCATATACCAATGGTGCAGTATGGCCTTTTGCATGGAAATTGTTCAGCCAAGCCTGAGCTTCTGCATCTCCACCACGTGCAGCCTTATCTTATTCGCGATATGTTTCATAATTGTACATGTAAACACCCTTGCTACGATAACCATATATAGCACCAAAATGATTATTGATCTGTACACGTTGAAACAAATATGCGTTGCTCTGTTGC
>JAGBUF010000110.1 GCA_017630975.1 Paraprevotella sp.
ACCCAGTAGCTTCTAAGCACACTGCAAAGGTTCGCATCTTCACTAACTTCGGTGTATTCGTAGAAATCGAAGAAGGTGTTGACGGTTTGATCCACATCTCTGACTTGTCATGGACTAAGAAGATCAAACACCCATCAGAATTCACTCAAATCGGTGCTGAAATCGAAGTTCAAGTATTGGAAATCGACAAGGAAAACCGTCGTTTGAGCTTGGGTCACCAGCAATTGGAAGAGAATCCATGGGATGTATTCGAGACAGTATTCACTATGAATTCTATCCACGAAGGTACTATCGTTGAAATGTTGGACAAGGGTGCTGTTATCCAATTGGCATACGGCGTTGAAGGTTTCGCTACTCCTAAGCACTTGGTGAAGGAAGATGGCAGCCAAGCTCAATTGAACGAGAAGTTGGAGTTCAAGGTAATCGAGTTCAACAAGGAAAGCAAGCGCATCATCTTGTCTCACAGCCGTATCTACGAAGATGTACAACGTGCAGAGGCTAAAGAGGCTAAGAAAGCAGCAGCTCCTAAGAAAGCAGCTAAGAAGGAAGAGGCTCCAGCCATCCAAAATCAAGCAGCTTCAACAACTTTGGGCGACATCGATGCATTGGCAGCTTTGAAGGCTCAAATGGAGAAAGGTGAATAATTAACATTCCCCATAAAGCAGAAATGAGCGATGATATTTTTCATCGCTCATTTTTTTGTGTACATTTGTCTATACATTATTATATATATGGAGAAATTTGAAGTCACCATCTTGGGGTGCGGTTCTGCTTTACCCACCACCCGACATTTTGCCAGCGCACAAGTGGTAAACCTCCGAGAAAAACTCTACTTGATAGATTGTGGAGAAGGATGCCAACTGCAGTTCAGACGTTCACGACTGAACTTCTCGCGGCTCAATCACATCTTCATCTCTCACCTGCACGGAGACCACTGTTTCGGTCTGATGGGCCTCATCTCCACCTTAGGTTTGTTAGGTCGCACTGCTCCTATGCACCTCTACGCACCGCACACCTTTGAGGAGCAGTTCAGAACACAAATGGACTTCTTTTGTAAAGGACTGAGTTTTGACGTGGAATTTCACCCTATTGACACCTCGAAACATGATGTCATCTATGAGGACCGTACTGTCACTGTCTACTCATTACCGTTACGCCACCGCATAGAATGTTGCGGTTTCCTGTTCAAGGAAAAACCGCTGTTACCGCATATCAGAAAAGATATGATAGACTTCTATCATATTCCTACCTACGAAATCAACAATATCAAAAACGGGAAGGACTGGGTGACAGAAGACGGGACCATCGTCCCCCACCACCGACTGACATTCCCGGCCGACGCACCACGCTCCTACGCCTACTGTTCGGACACTTGCTATTTGCCGAAGTTGGCGGAATACTTGCAAAATGTAGACTTACTGTTTCACGAAGCCACTTTCGCACATGACAACGCAGCACGCGCCAAGGAAACTTTCCACACCACTGCTCTGGAAGCCGGAAAAATGGCTGCTGCGTGCCATGCAAAACAACTGTGCATAGGTCATTTCTCTGCTCGTTACGAAGATGAAAACGTCCTGCTGAGAGAAGCACAAAAAGAGTTCGCCAACACCATTTTGGCAAAGGAAAACCTCACCATTCAAGTGTAAAACAAAAAAATATCGCTTTTTGCACAATATTTTTTGTTCTTTTCGTTGGGAAACGCTACATTTGCTCTATAAAGTACCAACGAGAACAGACAATGATAAAGAAAATACTCCTTTTTTCATGGATGACATTCATTTTGTGCAGCACTGCTGTCGGTCATACCCGAACTGAAAAGAGTGAACCGGAAACGGAAGTTTCCGCTACGGCCATCATTGTCAAAGGTTCTGCCGTTTCAGTCTATAACGCAATGGGACAAACCCTTGAAGTATTTTCTCTTACCGGGAACAAAGTGGCGAGTTTCAATATAGACAACAACGAAAGTACCATCCAACTTCTCCTCAAAAAAGGATGCTACATTCTGAAAGTGAAGAATGTAGTACGTAAGATTTCCATCCGTTAATCTTAACAGGATGAAATTTACATACCCATTTATCTTCTCGTTCCTCATTTCTCTTTTTATCTCATGCGACAAAAGAGACAAAGAATCAGACAGGACAATCCAATTGAGTGATTTTGCCACATGGCGGAATGATGACTATATGTTGTCATCAGAAAAAATCAAGCAACACATTGACATGCTCTGCCATAAAAGGCTCAAGATGTATACTGATGAGACTGTCCGCAACTATTATAAAGAAGGGAATACCTTCCTTTGGGTCTACCCCGGTGGCGTAAGCGAGCAAGCCGACACGTTATTGAAATATCTGACATCAGTGACCCAAGAAGGACTCCCTGAAAATGTACTCAAGGCCAACCATCTAAGGCAACAGATGGACAAAATCCGCACCCTTGACTTTGAGAAAGACGACATCAACAAGGTATATGCAGAAACGGAATACCTGCTGACCACAGCCCTTTTGAGATATACTTGCGGTGAACGATTTGGATATATTCGTCCCGACATCCTTTTCAATCGATTAGAAAAGGCGGACGACAAACCCAAAACACCTTTCACAAGACTGTATGACATCCAGGCTGAAAGAGCAGATACCCTTTTTATAAAACAGTCACTTGACGCCATAAAAGAAAAAGGCTTCGGTCAATACCTCCTTTCTGTAAGGCCACAAAACCCATTGTTTCATCACCTGACAACCATTTACAAGGACACAACTGATAGTCTCTACCGCAAAAAAATAATTGCCAACATGGAACGCTTTCGCTGGCAAACCGAAGATTTGGGAGAAAAGTATATTTTTGTCAATTTAGCAGCCATGCAACTACAAGCCATCGACCACCATGATGGTGATTCACTTGAAATGAAAATCTGTGGCGGAACACTGAAACACAAAAGTCCCATGCTCAACAGTCACATTGAGCGTATTGACATGAACCCCTATTGGAACATACCTTTCAGCATCATCAAAAAGGAAATCGCCCCTGCACATGCACAGGACTCAGCCTACTTCGCCAGAAACAATTACCGCATATTGGAGAAAAGGAGCGGAAAGGAACTGGACCCTAAAGACGTCACTCGCAAGATGCTGTTGAGTGGAGACTATAGAATCAGACAAGACAACGGTGAGGGCAACTCATTGGGAAGACTGATTCTTCGCTTCCCCAATAACTTTGCCGTATATCTGCACGACACCAACAACAAGAGTGCATTCAGACGAGAAAAACGAATGGTCAGTCATGGATGTATCCGCGTGGAACAACCATTGGAATTGGCCATTTTCGTACTGGACAAACCGGAAGACGAAGACATTGACAAGATAAGGACAGCCATCGGATTGCCTCCATTGAGTGAAGATTTTGAGCGAGACACCACTGACACCGCAGAAATCAAAATGGAAATCATGCATGTAAAACCCACTGTTCCGGTCATGATTTCCTACTTCACACTCTACCCGGACATTCAAGGGAAGTGGCAAAGTCATCCCGATTTGTATGGATATGACAAAGTCATCCTTGAAAAATTGGCCACTTATTAAACCTTATCTGCTTTAAGATGTCCAAACCTATATGGCGTTATCCATGACCACCAACGAAGAAGCAGAGATTGTCCAATCGCTGAAAGACCCGCAAAGGCGTCATCAAGCGTTTGAACAATTGGTTCATCTGTATAGTCCACAGCTATACAGACAAATCAGACGTATGGTATATTGTCATGAGGACGCCAATGATATCTTGCAAAATTCGTTCCTGAAAGCATGGAGTCATCTGGATTTCTTCCGAGGGGATGCCAAAATCAGCACCTGGCTATATCGTATAGCATTGAACGAGACACTCAATTTCATTCAAAAGAAAAAAGAATCCGTTGCCTTAGACGACACTTCTGCATCCATCATCAACCGTCTGGAAGCTGACGAATATTTTGATGGTGACCAAACGGAACTGCAGTTACAACAAGCCATGTCGTTATTACCTGAAAAACAACGAATGGTATTCCAACTGAAATATTACGAAGAAATGAAATACGAAGAAATGAGTGAGATTTTAGGAACCAGCATCGGAGCACTGAAAGCCTCCTACCATCATGCTGTAAAGAAAATTTATGATTTTTTCAACTCCTGCGATTAAACCATTTCCAAAATTAGACATCAAAACAACAAGAAGTAAAACATGAGAGAAGAAGACTATATCAGAAAGAAATGCGGTTCGGACAACCATTTCAAGGTTCCCGAAGGCTATTTTGAGCAATTCAGCACCACATTGATGCAACAGTTGCAGAAAGAAGGAGCGATGTCTACGCCCAAGGTTGCCTCTACCCGTTCAAAACTACTTACTTTCTCACGATATGCAGCAGCTGCTATCGTGTGTGGAGCATTATTTGCCGGCACACTATTCTACTTTACATCATACACCGACGAGACCATTGCACAGCAAGTAGTTCCGGCAGAAGAATCCTATTCCTGGGATGACACCTATACCGAGGATGCATTGGACTATGCCATGGTGAGCAATCATGAGATTGTACAATATTTATCAGAAGCATACTAAACTAAAACACTATATATGAAACGTAATTGTTTAACATTACTTTTTATCCTTGCCTTTGGCATTTCCTCTTTTGCCACCACACAGAAGGGGAAATTCTCGGCAAAGGATTTCATCCAAAAGATGGAAAGATTCATCACCTGTGAAGCTCATCTTACTGCTGCGGAAGCCAACACTTTCTTCCCTATTTTCTTTGAAATGCACAGCAAACAACGCAGTGTCAACAAGAAGATTGTGGAATTGAAAAAGAAGGCGTTTGCCGATAATGCCGACGACAAGGAGTACAACAACGTTGTCAAAGAAATCAACCGACTGAAAATTGAGTTTGCAGAGTTGGAGGATACCTATTACAAAAAAATGTGTCGTGCCATACCTGCAAAGAAAGTATTTGCAGCGATGAAAGCCAAAGACAAGTTCCACAGGAATATATTACAACAGTTCAACGGGAAAAGACAAAAGAAATAATCTACATATCATAAAAACAACAAGAGCGTAGCAGAGGTGTGAAATATTCTTCGTATCTTTGAGGTACACGAATTTATACGAACAATGTTAGTGACCCTCTGCATACTTACGCTTTCCGCTATATTCTTTATCAACGGCAAATTACGTTCCGACATCGTGGCACTATGCGCCCTTGTCGGATTGTTGATTTTTAACATCCTCACTCCGGAAGAAGCCTTATCGGGCTTTTCCAATTCCATTGTAATCATGATGATAGGCCTTTTCGTTGTAGGAGGCGCTATTTTTCAAACCGGACTGGCAAAAGTCATCAGTTCGCGCATTTTAAAATTGGCAGGAAAAAGCGAATTACGCCTTTTCCTACTTGTCATGATTGTGACCTCCGCCATCGGGGCTTTCGTCAGCAACACCGGGACTGTCGCCCTGATGCTCCCCATCGTAGTGAGTCTTGCCGCAAGCGCCGGCATCAACGCAAGCCGTCTGCTCATGCCATTAGCCTTTGCCAGTAGTATGGGCGGTATGATGACGCTGATTGGTACACCTCCCAACCTCGTCATACAAGACACTTTGATTCAAGCAAAATATCCAGCCCTGTCATTTTTCTCCTTTTTGCCTGTCGGATTGATTTGCGTCACAGTAGGCACTCTGGTTTTACTCCCTCTCAGCAAATGGGTGTTGTCAAAAAAGAAGGACAAGAGCGATGGTGAGAAGCAAACCAATAAAAGCTTAAAGCAATTGGTCAAGGAATACAGTTTGGCAGATAACATTTTCAGACTGAAAGTCCATGCATCCTCTACCGCGAAGGGCAAAACCATTATGGAGTTGGACGTACGACGCAAATTCGGATTGAACATCCTTGAGGTGAGACGTGGTATGAACGCTCAAAGTCGATTCTTAAAAACCATCACACAAAGTGTGGCACATCCAACCACCATGCTTTCCGAAGGCGATATCCTTTATGTCAAAGGCTGTTTTGAACAAGTCAGCACCTTGGCCATCAAGCATCATCTGGAAATTCTACACAGCAGGACCACCGAGGACGAAACGCATCTTGACCACTCTCTTGATTTCTATGACATCGGTATCGCCGAAATCGTGCTGATGCCCTCTTCGCACATCATCAACCGCACCATCAAGGAAACTGAGTTCAGAGAAAAGTTCAACGTAAATGTTTTAGGTATCCGGAGAAAGACGGAATACCTATTACAGAATTTGGCGGACATACGTATTCTTTCAGGCGATGTACTTCTGATTCAGGGAGCATGGAGCGACATCTCACGTTTGGGGAACGAAGTGAACGACTGGGTGGTTTTGGGACAACCGCTGGATGAGGCAGCAAAAGTGACATTGGACTATAAAGCTCCTATTGCCGGTTTCATCATGCTATTGATGATTGCCATGATGATGTTTGATTTTATCCCTGTAGAGCCTGTCACTGCCGTAATGATTGCAGCCATTCTGATGGTGCTGACAGGATGCTTTCGTAATGTAGAGACTGCCTATAAAACCATCAATTGGGAAAGCGTCGTACTGATTGGAGCCATGTTGCCGATGTCGTTGGCATTGGAGAAAACAGGAACATCTGCTTACATCTCCAATAGTCTGGTCAGCGGATTAGGTGTATACGGGCCATTAGTACTGATGGCCGGGATTTATTTCACCACCTCACTGATGACAATGTTCATCAGCAATACGGCGACTGCCGTACTATTAGCCCCCATCGCACTACAAAGTGCACAACAAATAGGTGTCAGTCCTGTTCCATTCCTGTTTGCGGTGACTGTGGCAGCCAGCATGTGTTTTGCTTCGCCTTTCTCCACTCCTCCCAATGCTTTGGTCATGCCGGCAGGACAATACACATTCATGGATTACGTCAAAGTGGGATTACCACTGCAAATTATCATGGGTATCGTCATGATTTTCACGTTGCCATTACTCTTCCCTTTTTAAAGGGAATCTTGTCAATCAAGTTCAGCCCTCTTAAATCATAAGAACCTACCTATATATTTGCATTTAAAATCATAATTCGATAATATTGCAATCTATTTCAATCACTTAAACCAAAACACATGAAAAACAAACTTCTTACATTCTTGTCGGCAACAGCCATGCTGGTTCCGATGCAGGCACAAGAAAATTCGCCCATCCAATTGTATGTTGACGCCACTCAACAGATTGGCACTGCAAAAACCACTTTTAACGGAACAAACATAGAGGACCTCAACAATCAAACAAACGGAGGTGTTTTCAGTCAATTGATTCATGGAGAGGCTTTCGAAGAAAATGTGGATGTGGATTTTCTCCACCTACCCTCTCATCAATATGTCCAGGTATATGTCGTATTGGACGAGAACCGTACACCGCATTTTTTATCTACAGCCAACGCTTACACACGTACAACATGGAACAACCTCAATGATAAATACGATTTTAATTCAAGAGACCTCATTGATAGTTATTACAGAGCTGCACAACCCGTACGACGCCCTGCAAGAGACGGAAGACCGGAAGAAGTACGTCCTGCACGTCCTATGAAAATTGGCGACCTTAATTTTTATGGACGCTTCGTTATCTTTGACAGTATCCCATCTACTTACCAAAAGATATTGCTTGAACGCATAAACGGTAACGAACAAATCAGTCGTTATTGGAACAAAATCAATAGCGGAGACGCAAGGGGTAAATATACATTAAAAAGAGGCGATGCCTATATGGGACGCCAAAATCAAGTCATTAGTTATATTGGAGGTCATGGCGAAGTTGGTATTTCAAACGCCGGACTCAACAAACAAGGTATACACCTTGTAGCGAACAAACCTTACGATGGTATACTACGTATCAAGTCTAATAGTGGCACAAAAACCGTATTCCTCTCCTTGCGCGATAGCAATGGAAAAACGATTGCGGAAAAGCCATACAAGTTGGAAGGAAATGGAACTTTTGAAAAGATTACATTTGAACTAACACCGACAGCAACCGACCCCAAGGGAAGCATCGGCATCTCATTGAAAGAACCCGGCGAAATAGAATTGGGATTCGCATTCATGCAACCGGGAGAATGGGGACGTGTCAACGGTCTGCCGGTTCGAAAGATGATGATAGATGCATTAAAAAAACAAGGTATTTGCGTCATCCGCTACAATGGTTCTATGGTCGATGTTGGGGTGGATACATACCTCTACCGTTGGAAAAAGATGATTGGACCGATAGACGAGCGCCGCATTTGTTTCCGTAACG
>JAGBUF010000111.1 GCA_017630975.1 Paraprevotella sp.
AATATTGTCCATGTAGATGGTGCCACAGGACTCTATGATACAAATTATGAGGGAAAGGCGCAGGCAGCCATTGATGCATTGGAGGAGAGTGATTTCGTCTATTTGCATGTAGAAGCCAGTGATGAAGCCGGCCACGATGGTGATGTGGCGTTGAAATTGAAGACCATTGAGGATTTGGACCGTAAAATTGTGGGACCGATTCTTGATGCTGTTGAAGGAAAGGATGTCGCTGTGGCTGTACTTCCGGATCATCCTACTCCTTGTGAGCATAGGACTCATACATCTGAACCAATTCCTTTTGTAATCTACTATCCAGGAATAGAGTCGGACGATGTACTTTCTTTTGATGAGGAGGCTGCAAAAAAAGGGGCCTATGGGTTGTTGAAAGGTGATGAGTTTATTAAAACGTTTATGAATAACTAAAAAAACACAAGCATGAAATATTACAGCACAAATGGAAAGTCAGATCAAGTCACACTGCGCGATGCGGTGGTAAAAGGTTTGGCGAGTGACAAAGGTTTGTTTATGCCGGAGGTAATCAAACATCTCCCGGAGTCTTTTTTTGAGGAAATTCAAAACCTTTCGTTTCAAGAGATTGCCTATAAGGTGGCTGATGCGTTTTTTGGTGAAGATGTTCCGTCTGATACGCTGAAGCAGATTGTTTGCGATACGTTGAATTTTGATTGTCCGGTGGTAAAGGTCAAAGATAATATTTATTCTTTAGAACTTTTTCATGGACCGACATTGGCCTTTAAGGATGTTGGAGCTCGCTTTATGGCTCGTTTGTTGGGTTACTTTATTCAACAAGAGGGCAACCAAAAGGTAAACGTGTTGGTGGCTACGTCGGGGGATACCGGAAGTGCCGTTGCTAATGGATTCTTGGGTGTGGATGGTATACATGTATATGTGTTGTATCCGAAAGGAAAAGTTAGTGCAATTCAAGAGTGCCAATTTACAACACTCGGACAGAACATTACAGCATTAGAAGTAGATGGCGTGTTTGATGATTGTCAAGCATTGGTAAAAAATGCTTTTATGGACGCGGATTTGAATAAACACATGAAACTGACATCTGCCAATTCAATCAATGTAGCACGTTTTCTCCCACAGGCTTTTTATTATTTCTATGCTTATGCACAGATGAAGAAGTTAGGAAAGGCAGATCAATTGGTGGTGTGTGTGCCGAGTGGAAATTTTGGTAATATAACAGCTGGACTATTCGGTAAAGAAATGGGATTGCCTATCAAACGTTTTATCGCTGCTAATAATGCTAATGATATCTTCTATAATTATTTGCAGACAGGTGAATATCACCCTCAATCTTCGGTGCAAACCATAGCCAATGCCATGGATGTGGGTGATCCAAGTAATTTTGCTCGTATTTTTGATTTGTACAAGGGTTGTCATAGTGCTATTTCATCAGAAATCAGTGGTGCAACTTATACCGATGAGCAGATTGCAGAGACTGTAAAGGCATGCTATCGTGAAACCGGTTATTTGCTTGATCCACATGGTGCATGCGGCTATCGTGCATTACAAGAGAACCTGACAGCGAATGAATGTGGCGTATTTTTAGAGACAGCCCATCCTGCGAAGTTCAAGTCTACAGTAGAGTCTATTGTTGAAGACGAAGTAGAAATTCCTGCGAAATTGGCTGCATTTATGAAAGGGTCAAAGAAGAGTATAGAGATCAGTAAGAATTTTGCAGATTTCAAAGCATACCTAATGAACGAATAAGTAGTAGTCATATTATATAAAGGTCAACAGGGATACTTCTGTTGGCCTTTTTTTTATATTGTTTAAATAGTGCTTAATTTTATGATTCACTGCCAAAAGGTTGCTTGTTTCTGCCGTATTGGCTGTGTTTTTAGTTTGAATCTTAAAGAACGTTTAGATGGTTTTAGAAAAGCCTTTGAATTTCTTAAAAGATCATTCGGAATTCTAATAATGACTGACAGTTATAGACATTTTGTCTGTTAGGTATTGCATTTGTTCCTCAAATAGTGAAGCTGGAGCAAGATAGCATGGCTTCAAAATGTTTAACTAAATTAATAAGGAGGAATGATTATGTTACCTATTAGAAAATTGAATGGCCAAAATTGGTTTCCTGATTTGTTTAATGATTTTTTTGTGAGCGATTGGATGGTGAAAGTGAATACGTCTGCACCTGCGGTCAATGTTGTTGAAAGTGACGACGATTATAAGGTGGAAGTGGCTGTTCCTGGATTGAACAAGGATGATTTCTCAATCAATCTGACAGATCGGAATGAAATGGTAATTACAATGGAGAAGAAGAATGAAGTGAAGGAGGATGGAAAGAAAAACAAGAAATTTCTTCGACGTGAATTTTCGTATGCAAAATTTCAACAATCTATGCTGTTGCCCAATGATGTGGATAAGGAGAGGATCGCAGCGAGTGTGGTTGATGGAGTCTTGATTATTGATTTGCCCAAGCATACCCCTGAACAAAATGAGAAAATCAATAGGGTGATAGAGATTAAGTAGAATCTTCATTTCTTTATTATCCTACGTATAAAAGACAAGAGGTTAGCTTTTGGGCTAACCTCTTGCTTTAGTTATTGTTTGGTATTAGAATGCGTAACCAAGGCGAATCAAGAAATTACTTGCTTTGGAAGTGGCCTCGCTATCGTCGTAAGCGTTAACAAAGCCTCTCTGATAGGTCAGGTCAAGGTTGAATTTATTATTAAACCATACACCTACACCAATCTTCAAGCCCAAATCAACAGGGATATAATCAGATTCATCGTCAAAAATGCGCATCTCTTCTGTTTCTTCTTCTCCAAAAGCTTCTAATGTTACGCTTTGTTTTCCGGCATAATCAATGCTCATAAACAAGCCGACGTGCGGGTCTATTGTAATCTTGTCTATAATGTCAATTTTCCAACCGAAATTGAATGGAGCCCATTGGAAATTGTGTGCGCTTTGTTTTGCAATAAGCTTAATGCCGTCTTCGCCTTCGCTATATTTCCAACCGCGACTACCAAGTAAAAAATCCATTCCCCAATAGGCTCCTTTTTTACCTATGGTCCGATTGAATTCTACGCCGAAATTATAACCGGCTTTTGCTCTGGCGTCATCATCCATTCCATCGCCTACAAAGTTATTGGTTGCAATACCGGCTTTAACCATCCACGTAGTTTTTACTTCTTTGGGTGCGTCTGTTTTTAATACGCTACGTGATGTTACTAATTGTGCATTCATGGCTAAACAACAGAATGCAACACATACGAATGATAATACTCTTTTCATGATTTTATGCTTTATAGATTATTTTGTAATAGCTTTGGTTGTCTCTTGAGCGTTGGAAGGAGATAATTTTTCGTTACGAATCCAATCATTATCGGCTGCAGTAGCTGTTCTCCATCTCACATATTTAGCAGGATATCCAATAACGGTAACGGTATAACCACTATTATCTTCTTTTGAAGCGATATCAAAAGAAGCTGC
>JAGBUF010000112.1 GCA_017630975.1 Paraprevotella sp.
CTTGTCGGGATGACTGGATTCGAACCAGCGACCACACGCCCCCCAGACGCGTACTCTAACCGGACTGAGCTACATCCCGTTTGCGGGTGCAAAAGTAGGAATAGTTTTTGAATTCTCCAAATTAATTTCTAATTTTGCGTATAAATCTTTGATGAAGGAATTATGCCCATCCAGCTTTCCGCACCGAAACATCTTCAGCACGACATCCTATTGCCCTCCAGCAAGAGCATCAGCAATCGTGCGCTCATCATCAATGCCTTATCTGGAAATAGAATTCTACCCCATCGTCTGTCGGATTGTGACGACACCATGGTGATGTTAAGGGCACTGACAGAAGAGCATGACCCTATAGACATCATGGCAGCAGGTACAGCCATGCGTTTCTTGACAGCATACCTTGCGGTTAGCCAAGGAGCAAAAACCATCACTGGAACGGAACGTATGAAACAACGCCCCATCAGTGTATTGGTAGATGCACTACGTTCGTTAGGAGCAGATATCCAATATGTAGAGAAAGACGGTTTTCCACCTTTATTTATATCCGGTTCAGCCCTCCAAGGAGGTCACATCACCTTACCCGGAAATGTAAGTTCCCAATATATCTCCGCATTACTCATGATTGCACCGACCTTAAAAGAAGGGCTCATCATGGAACTCACCGGCAAGATTGTTTCGCGCCCTTATATTGACATGACACTAGAAATCATGCGACAGTTCGGAGCTGACGCCTCATGGATTGACGAGAAACACATCTGTATAAAATCAAAAAATTACGAACCCATTCCTTATGATGTAGAAGCAGATTGGAGCGCCGCCTCATATTGGTATGAAATATTAGCTCTTTCCAACGATGAAAAAGGAAGTTTGGTATTAAAAGGTCTCAACGAAAAAAGTACACAAGGAGACTCCGCTGTGCATACACTCTTTGCCGAATTAGGAGTAAAATCTCATTTCTTTAACGATGAGCAAGGCATGAATTGTGTGCAACTCACCAAATGTCCCCGAAAAATTCAACGGATGGAATACAACTTCGTGAATCAACCGGATCTGGCACAAACATTCGTTGTGACTTGCGCTATGCTCAACATTCCCTTTCACTTTACGGGGTTGGAAAGTTTGAAGATAAAAGAAACCGATCGCATTACTGCCCTCATTCAAGAATTAAGGAAAATGGGATTTGTCATCAAGGAGGCCAACGACTCGGAACTTTTTTGGGATGGAGAAAAAGACACTCCCCAACCCAACATTGTCATTGACACCTACGATGACCACCGCATGGCCATGGCCTTTGCACCTTGTGCATTTGTCCTTCCCGAAATTTGCATCAACCACCAGGAAGTGGTCAGCAAGTCATATCCTCAATACTGGGAACATTTAAAAAATATCGGATTCAAGATTACAGAATGAACATCATTATCTATACACTCATTGCCCTTGCAGGTGCCGGTATCGTTGCCATGATTGCCGGGTATTTCCGCCACCGCTCTTTGCTGAAACAAATGGAGCGAGGCGAAATCAGCGAAATGCCTACCATTGTACAACCTGATCAGGAATGTTGCGGACAACATGAAGTCTGTGAGAAGGACAGTTTACTGGCAGCTGTCAGTAAACAGATAGAATACTATAATGACGAGGAATTGGATCGGTTTCGCGAATATGACTCTGCTGCTTACAACGAAATAGAAATCGAAGAATTCAGAGACATCTTGTATACCATGCATAATGAAGAAGTAGCCGGTTGGGTACGCAGCCTACAACTCAGACATGTGCCACTACCTGATGCTTTAAAAGACGAAGTATTTCTAATCATCGGAGAAAGGAGACAAGAACATTGATGGAACATCTTTTTTCATACACATTCTTTCAACATGCCATAATAGGCAGTCTTTTTGCCAGCATCCTATGTGGCTTGGTGGGCACATATATCGTCAGTAAGCGACTTGTTTTCATTAGCGGTGGCATTACGCATGCCTCATTTGGAGGAGTCGGATTAGGCGTATACTTCGGTTTCTCACCCACACTCTCTGCTACCCTTTTCTCTATCTTGTCCGCCTGTGGCATCCAGTGGTTCAGCCACAAAAAAAATATGCGCGAGGATTCTGCCATTGCCATTTTTTGGACCTTAGGCATGAGCATCGGACTCATTTGCAGTTTTCTGACCCCCGGATTTACTCCCGAACTGTCTACATTCCTGTTTGGTAATATTCTCTCTATCACACATACAGATTTAGTATTTTTAGGCATCTTAAGTCTTTTTGCCATCGTTTTTTTTACGTTATTTCTACGACCGCTCATCTCTACGGCTTTCGATCCTGAATTCGCACGTTCTCAGGGCTTACCTGTTGCATGGATCGAATATCTAATGATATCATTCATTGCTCTCACCATCGTCAGTTGTCTACGTCTTGTCGGTATCATGCTGGTGATATCCCTTCTAACCATACCACAAGTAACTGCCAATCTTTTCACCAAACAATTCAAAGGCATTGCCATTTGGTCGATTCCCATCGGTTTCATCGGCTGTATGGGTGGATTACTACTATCTTACTACAAGAATATTCCATCCGGCGCCTCCATCATATTTACCTCCATCGGTCTATATCTGATTTGCAAAGCCATATCACTTATTTTTAATCCGTTTAGAAAGCAATAAAATGCCCCATTCTTTGTTATATAAATATTATTAAGATTAGCATTGAACAGCAAGGTCATAAATATTATCTGCATCGCCATGACCATCATCATGGTTACGGCGTGTTCAACAAAAAAGAACACGTCAGGTGCACGATTTTATCACGCTATGACCGCGCGATTCAACACTTATTTCAATGGAGCGGAAGCATTTAAAGAGGGAGTTGAGGCGCAACAAAATGGACACAAGGACAATTATACCGAGCTATTGCCTATATTCAGTATCCGCGACAAGAAAACTGCAGTTATAGGTAAGTCCAATTTTGAAACTGCCATTACAAAAAGCGAGAAAGCCATCAAGCAACACTCCATCAAAGCCAAGCCCAAAACGAATGTCAACAAGAAGAAGACTGCCAAAGAGAAAGCATACCTGGCACGTAAGGAATTTAATCCCTTTCTAAAAC
>JAGBUF010000113.1 GCA_017630975.1 Paraprevotella sp.
ACAAATCGCGCTAGAATGTTGAGAGTCGTTTCTCTTCTCGCCATAGCATTATTTTTCCCCACATAACCCCATGTGCGTTTCAGTGTGGATACGCTGATTTGCATACCGGTGTCATAAAATATACGCATGCTGAGAAAATCAAAGTCGCGTGGTGTACGCATTGAACGTCCCACTTTCTTTTCTATACGCTCAATCAGCATGTGGCGCATGATTTCCATTTTGTCATTATCGTTCATTCCTTCAACAAATGTCTACCGTTGTTTGCGTGTATTATTTATCCCACAAATGTACAAAAAACATATCCCACATTACCAGAAGGGGAAAGAAATATATCATCAGATGTTAATAAGAACCAATTTGAACCAAAATGATGTCAATAAAATCATATAATATTGCAATCGTTAATTGACCAAGTGTTGAAAACAAAGAGTATTAATATTAAATATTAAATTAATTATGGCAAGTATGAAAATTGTACCGATTTCACATGATGAATATTTGTCGGGAAAATGGCAGAGTGTCTCTTCTTCCAGTGGGAAGCATGAAGCCAAAGTTTTTTATAAAGATGATGGAAGCATAGATGAATGTAGTTACTCAGACTCATATTGCCGCAAGCATCAGTTGGGTAGATACGCTCCCAAAGCAGCGTCATCAAGCAGCAAGAGTTCTTCAAGTAAGAGCTCATCAGGTAAGAGTGGATCGAAAATAGCACCTATTCCTTTTTTGAGTAAATCATCTAAAAGGAAACCAAATATTTTCGATGAGGATTACGAAGAAGAAGATAATGATAACGAAGAAGAACCCGAAATGGAAAATGAAATTAGAGTCCGTGCTGAGATAGAAGACGGTAGAAAAAGAGAGTTTATAGAAAAAATTGAGAGTTATGTAGACGGAGGTGAGGATATAACCACAGAAATGATTGAAGAAGTAAGAAGTTTAGCTATTGAGAATGGTTATAGTCCTACAGAAGCAGAGATAACTTTGAAAAACGCTCAAAGAAAGCAGGATCCAGAGCGCGTATATGCAGATGAATATCAAGGACCATATAGAAAATTTAGTGACTTTTTGAAATATTACCATGTTCCTAGAAATAGAGAATATCTAATTAAGTACATTAATATGATACTTATAACCAAAGATGGTATAGATGATATGTCTGATGAAACTTTAGAGAACATTAAAAAAGTAGTTAACATAAAATTCAGAAATGATTCAGAGATTCAAGCTTTATTTAAGGAATTGAGAGCTAAAAAAAGAAAAAAAGAACGTCTGTTTTTAGCAATACCTATAATTGCTATGATTATAATGTTAATTATGGCAATTATATTAAATGCATAAGAGTAATGATTTTCTTCTAATTTAAATACATTATAAATCCCCAATTTGGGGCTTTATAATTTTAGTGAAGAATGGTGTTTCGTTACTATTTGTTATTCCTTAGATAATGTCCATAGTCCTCAAGTTCTTTTCGCCTTTCGTTTTCTTCTACAGACACCATTGAAAGGTCTACCCTTTTTCATAATCTCAAATTATACCAACAACAAATACACTCCAACACCGACAAAGAACCCTAACAGTGCTAGAGGAGTGAAACGTTTGAGATAATATCCGAACGAAATTTTCTCCATACCCATTACTGTAACACCGGCAGCAGAACCAATAATCAATATACTACCACCGGTTACTGCGCAATAAGCTAACAACGTCCAGAAGGAACTATCTGCAGCAAAGACACCGATTTCTTGTAACGGATACATACCCATCGTTGCAGAAACCAAAGCCACGTTATCCAAAAATGATGACAGGACACCCAAAACAATAGCGATTGTGTTTTCATCGGCAAAAGTGTCACTTAAGAAATTCGCCATAATAGCTAGTTGACCGGTAACTATCAAAGCTTGTACAGACATTAGGATACCCAAGAAAAAGAAAATGGTACTGATATCTACACGAGAGAATGCGCGTTGCACACGCAAATTCTGCACCGCCTCATCATTTGAACTCGCATACTTACGATCTGTAATCACCCATAACGTCACCAAACCCAAAAGCACACCCATGAACGGGGGTAACTGAATCAATGTTTGCAAGACAGGGACCAATGCCAAAGAACCAAGTCCCACCCACAATACGACCTTACGCGTCTGTGAACTCACATAAGGTTGTTCTTCCATTGATTGCAAAAGAGGAACTACCATTCTATTTTTTGGCAACAGGAGGGACGCCAACAACAAAACCACCATCAACAGCGCAAAGGATGGTAAAATCAAGGAACCTATCTGATGTAAAGCAGAGATGTTACCACCTGTCCATAATAGTAATGTGGTAACATCACCTATTGGCGAACATGCACCTCCAGCATTGGAGGCAATAATAATCATGGAACTAAACACCAATCTTTCATTCCGCTCCGGCACAAGTTTTCTGGCGATGGAAATCATCACAACCACTGTTGCTAAATTTCCCAACAGAATAGACATAAAAAATGTGACAAAAGAAAGAATCCATAACAAACCACGCTGATTGTTCACTTTTATAGATTGTGATATGATTCCAAACCCACCATGTGAGTCAATAATATCAATGATACTCATTGACCCCAACACAAAGAACAAGGTAGTAGCCACGTCACCCAATCCACGGACCAGTTTCAATTCAATAAACTCGGATGCCAAATCGTGCAATGGCATATTCGCCAATTCAGGAAATGCCGATATGAATTCACTGATGTGCTGTGGCGGGTTGACAAGAAAGAACTGTTCAGCATTCAGCAAGAATATCACCCATAGGATTATACACATACCTACTGCCGTCGCCGCTTTATTTACTTTTATCACATCCTCAAAAGCTATAGCCATAATACCCAACATGAATATCACCGGCATCAGATAGTAAAAAAACATAGCCTTCCTTATTTTTGTTTGTCGGCAAAGATAAAGAATTCATCATTCAGACCAACTATTATTTCTAAAACTTTAACCTTATTATATTTTCTACACACAATAGATGAAATGACACACATATTAATACAACCATCCCACCTATGCCTTATCATTAGCGATTTCCATGTAACCCTTAAAAACAATAAGTTTCATTATCATCCATATGCAATATTTAAGTATAATAACTTTAAATTCGCAAACATAAACCCAAAAAGCAACTTATAAGTTGTGTCTTTAACAAAATATCCTTATTTTAGCAACGGAAAAACATATTTATTCAACTAAGTTATATTATCATGAAAATTAAATCGCTGATTTTAGGGGTATCAGTCATCGCGTCATCACTCATGACTCATGCTCAAGACAACACTGTAACGGTGCAGACAAAGAACATCGGTGCAGAGATTCAACCAACTATGTATGGTGTCTTTTTTGAGGACATCAACTTCGGAGCAGATGGCGGTCTCTATGCTGAGTTGATCAAGAACCGCTCGTTTGAATTTACTCCTGACCATTACATGGGTTGGGAAATGTTCGGAAACGTCACATTGAAAAATGACGGTCCTTTTGAGAAAAATCCTCACTACGTACGCTTAGGATGGGCCGGACATGGCGACATGTGGACCGGTATCCAGAACACCGGATTCTTCGGCATCGGTCTAAAAAAAGGAGCTGACTATCGTTTCTCCGTATGGGCACGCGTACCCGATGGCAAGCCTGTCACTTTAATGGTACAATTCATTGACCAAAACACTTCTGCTAACGACCAACAGTTTGTCAGTCAGGATTTGGTCATTGATTCAAAGGAATGGAAAAAGTACACTATGGTCATGAAATCCAACCGTACCATTGAAAAAGCAAACTTACGCATATTCCTATCTAACCGTCACCACCGCTCAGGTGAAGGTACTGTTGACTTGGAACACGTGTCTTTGTTCCCCGTTGACACATGGAACGGCCATGAGAATGGTTTGCGCAAAGATTTGGTACAGGCTCTTTATGACATGCGTCCCGGTATCTTCCGCTTCCCCGGTGGATGTATCGTAGAAGGTGCTAATCTTGAAACACGTTATCAATGGAAAAACACCGTAGGTCCGGTGGAAAATCGTCCTTTGAACAAGAACCGTTGGGAATCTACGTTTATACACCGCTACTTCCCTGACTATTTCCAAAGTTATGGACTTGGATTCTACGAATACTTCTTGCTTTGCGAGGAAATCGGTGCTGCTCCACTACCAGTTTTGAACGTAGGTATGGCATGCCAATATCAGAACTATAACAATGAAGCTGCTCACGTTCCATGTAATGCTGAGGACTTAAAACCATATATTGACGATGCACTTGATTTGATTGAATTTGCCAACGGCAGCACCGACACTAAGTGGGGTAAATTGCGTGCAGAAATGGGACATCCGGAACCATTCAATATGAAATTCTTGGGCATCGGAAACGAACAATGGGACAAGTTCTACTTTGACCGTCTGAAATTCTTTATGGAAGTTCTTCGCTAGAATCACCCTGAAATCAAAATTA
>JAGBUF010000114.1 GCA_017630975.1 Paraprevotella sp.
GAGTAAAAGCGACATCCCCTTCTATACTGCGAATCATCAAGTCGGCATCCACACACATATTCAGTCCCAACAAGAAAGTTCGTGACACCAGATTTTTACGAAGGTTCTTCAACAACGAAGCCCCTTCAGTATTGACACATGCCCATAACATAGCTTCATCGGTCACATAATCAGCATAAGTTCCATCCAGTTTTTCTCCCATCACAAAAAGTGTGTCCATATAGGCATTCAGTTCGTCATTATCAGACTCCATACCCGCCTGTATCACCACTTTATTCTTTTCAAAGCGGATATTAGCTGTTACATTCAAATCCTTCAAATCTGTATGTTCGGGCAAACCGGATAAAAGTTCTGTGTCATAAAACAATGACAAAACATCTGCTTGAGAGACCAAAGCAACAGCTGCTTGTGTTTCATTGACAGCAGCATACTGCGAAGAATAGACTCCACTCTGTTGTTTTTTTTGCTCAAAACATTTCCTTATTTCCTGTTTGAGCATCATATCCGAACCCATACCGGGTCCCATAATCAACATTGCTTCGTCGTCAAAACCCACCACCCAGTTGTTATCTATGACTGTCCAATAAATGCCAAACTGCTTGTCAATACGCCCGCACCGACCTTTTTTCTCCATATTTTGGATGTGAGTTATCACCTTATCTTCATCACTCACCGGTAATAAAAAACCGACGACATCCTTGTTCGTAACAAAACAGAATAGATGTTTCATCCAGTCAATACCGCCATCCCTAACAAAATCAACATTCGTAATGAGTTTCATCAGTTCTTCGTCCGACTCAGATGCATCTATCAGGTTCTTGATATCTACCATGGCGATGGCTTTGGACTGTGAAGGCAAACGATAAATGTATCCATCGTTACCGGAATATCGACGAAACATCAAAATACCTAAACCAATGAATAGGACAGACAATAGTGTCCACCACCATTTTGTGCGTTTCATTTCCTATACCTTATTATATTATAACTTTTACTCTACCTCATGTTTGATACGCATCAGATGTACAGCGACCAATGCAGCTGTCTCAGTACGTAGTCTACTCCTGCCTAAATGGACAGAGCGAAAACCATGCGACAAAGCATAACGTACTTCATCAACACTGAAATCGCCCTCAGGTCCTATCAGGACCAAAGCATCCGAATCGACATCCAGCACATCCATCAGGAATGGTTTTCCACTCATCATTCCTTTGTTTTCTTCCAGTTTTTCATCACCACAGATATCTGATTCGTCATAACAATGTGCAATGAACTTCTGTTCGCCCTCTGCCGTTTCTACAAAGCGGTTGAAATCCGTCATTTCATTCAGTATCGGTTTACTGAACTTATGACTTTGTTTCATAGCTGACACCAATATCTTATCGATTCGCTCCGTTTTGATCTGGCGACGTTCTGAATGACGACAATTCAAAAAGGAGAGTTCATCAAAACCTATTTCTGTAGCTTTTTCAGCCAACCACTCTATACGATCGTTGTTCTTTGTAGGTGCTACAGCAAGATGCAGATGCCCTTTCCATTCTTTAGGCATTTTACTCTCTTCCTCTATGCGAAACAGACATCGTTTTCCTGTTGTCGTAGTAATCACCGCCTTGTACAGTCCACCGCAACCATCAATCACATACATTTCATCACCGGACTGCAACCGAAGGACTTTCAGACAATGTGCTGCTTCATCAGCAGGCAACTCATTTATAGTAGCCACATCCGGCGCATAAAAATAACGAATCTCTTTCATTTTCTACGTTCTATTTCATCCCTCAATCGGGAAGCCAATTCATAGTTTTCGTCTTCAATTGCACGTTTCAAAGCCTCTTCCAGGGCTTCTATATTGACGGAGTTCATGGGCATGGAATACAACCCATCCCCCATCTCACGCATATACTGTTGTTCCAATAGTTCTTCCTTGATGGTAATAGGGGAATCAAACGTATATGCCAGTACCAATCCGTCAGCCGCCTTACAATTCCTGATCATACGGTAGGTTTCGTGGTCGTGATACAAGATATGACAATAAGTCACTCCTGCTTGTACTGTGGCTATCCTCACCTCTTCGATATCTAACCCCGATTGCAAAAAAACAGTGTACATCACATCCTCAAGACTTGACGGTATAGCTGATACATGGTCCTCTTTCATCTTCTTCAACAAATGAACTGCATCATTTCTATCTATCAATACCGGCAAGATACGTTTCCCTTCACGTTCCTGCAGTATTGCTAAGTACATGCTTCCATCCTTTGTGCATTTGGAAACCGTCTGTACTCTGAGTTCTCTGATATCATCTGCCATACTCATATTTATTTCTCAGGCACATGTTTGTATCTGAAACATATTGCAAACAGGATGACCACGACTAAAGCATAAGCCGCAAAGATAAACCAACTGGTGTTCCAACCTTCTATCACTTGCACTCCGGTGACCGTATCGCTCAACTGCGGAACATAATGATTCACAACTACCTGCGCCGCCAAGGTTCCGATGGTAGCACCAAAGCCATTAGTCATCATCATAAACAGACCTTGCGCACTGCTGCGGATACTCAAATCGGTTTCCTTATCGACAAACAAAGAGCCGGAAATATTAAAGAAGTCGAAAGCAACACCATAGACTATCATCGACAATACAAACAACCAAACGCCATTGCCCGGATTGCCTAAGGCGAAGAAACCGAAACGAAGCACCCATGCCAACATGGCTATCAACATCACTTTCTTGATGCCGAATTTGCTCAAGAAGAACGGTATCAACAAGATGCACAGCGTTTCACTCATCTGCGACAAGGAGATGAGGATATTGGCGTGTTCCACACCAAATGTTCCGGCATACTCCGGCACATCTTTGAATGCAGAGATAAATGGGTTAGCAAAACCATTAGTCACCTGCAAACACATGCCCAAACACATGGAGAAGATGAAGAACATCGCCATTTTGGGCTGACGGAACAACGCGAAGGCACGAAGTCCCAACGCATCGACGAGCGATTTGCCCTCATCACCCTTACTTGTAGGACAGGTGGGCAATGTCAATGAATAGACAGCTAAAACAAGACTTAATATTCCGGAAAAAGCGAACTGCCCTGCTGTTTGTTGCATACCACCCAAATCAACAGCCCACATGGAGCAGATAAAACCAATGGTTCCGAACACCCTGATGGGCGGAAACGCCTTGACCGTATCCAAACCGGCTCTATCGAGTGCCGAATAAGCCACTGAATTGGTCAATGCAATAGTAGGCATAAAGAAAGCCACACTTAATGTGTATAACGCAAAAAGCGTCGAGAACTCCACTTGTTGAGCAGTAAAACCATAGTAGGCTGCCGCCAGCATAAAACCACCAGCAAAGAAATGACACAAACTCAACACCCTTTGTCCTTGCATCCAACGATCAGCCACGATACCTACCAATGCCGGCATGAACAATGACACAATACCTTGCACGGAATAGAACCAACCGATATACTCAGCCATCCCCACATTCACCAAATAACTTCCCATTGACGTAAGGTAAGCACCCCATACGGCAAACTCAAGGAAGTTCATTATTGTCAAGCGTACTTTCAGATTCATAATAATCGTTTTTTATATCTACATACTCATGCAAATATAGAAAACTTTTCTGATTCGGTCTGCCCTTTATCTCCTCTTTTCTTCCCAAAGGGAAGTTATTTTAGGATTTATTAGAAAACAAAAAGAAATAGACACAAAAAAAAGAAGGTTGTCATCTCGACAACCAATCTTCCATTAACCTTAAATC
>JAGBUF010000004.1 GCA_017630975.1 Paraprevotella sp.
AAAGAGAAATTACCATTCAAACCGCGTCCGCAAAGAAGCCCTATGACGGCGAAGCATTAACCAATCCCGGCTTCTACGTTTCTATCGGTAAACTGGGTGAAGGACACAGCGTTTCTCTTTCTGTTATAGGTAACACCATTGAAGTTGGTGAAGTACCCAATACCATCAATAAAGAATCTCTTTGCATTACAGATGCCAACGGAATAAATGTTACACGTAACTACGAAGTAACCTTTAACTTGGGTACCTTAACCATTACCCCTTAAAACAAAAGTGCAAGCGTGCGCAAAGCACGCTTGCCATAATGAAAAGTATTCATTTCAAGGAGAAATGACACAATGTCTGATACAAATACCAGTAGGCGTTGCCCCTGTTGTGACCATCTTAATCCCCCAACAGCTCACTTTTGCGTTTCTTGCGAAACAAAATTGGACAATCCTAAAGCCATTTCGGGAATCATTGACGAGCAAGTCGATACATCGGTTGCGTTGCAAGAAGATGCGCCTATGCCATCTGCAACAAACATTATAGCTACAGAAGATACTATTATCCCTGAAGCTGTCCAACAACCTAACGATGCTGTAGACGGTGCAATCGACGAAGCTGTAACAGAAGAAGCTGTAACAAAAGAAACGGTTACACAGCAGAATTTCGCGGAAGAAGCGGTGGAAAGCGAAGCAACTGTCTCTGAGGCTGTGCAAAACGACGTTATGCTAAAGGATTCTATGCCTATGCAAATCACAGTAAGTGACACTGCAGGCAAACCTATAGTTGAGCCAAGAATAGTCGTTACTGCAGGGCATAATATTGCTAAAGAGCCAACAATCATTGTCACTAACGAACAAACAGTTGTGGAAGAACAACCCCAAAAAGCTGCTGTCTCCAAAAAAACGTTTGTGAGCAAAGCGACTGTCTCTTCCCTGTCAGAAACTTCAAAAGGCTTTTTCTCTGCGAATAATCACGTTCTTTTGCTTTGTCTCATATCCTTGTTTTTGTGCTTTTCATTTTTTATGCCTATCGTCAATGTAAGCACAGCCTTTAACGAAAAATCGTCTTATGATGTTTCCTTTAGTCCTTTGGATTTTGTTTCCTATGGTATCAGTGCCTTCTATCAAGAAACAGAAAGAACCTTGACGTCAACAGAAGAGTACAAAGCACATGAAAAAATCATGCGTTCTCTTAGAAACCTTGATCCCGATCGACGACTAACAGAACGGCAAAAATCATTGATGAGCGATTATGCGAAATCCTCTATTCGCATCTCACTCATGTATGAAAACAATACCCCTAAACTCAATCATGTTGTAGTCATTGTCCTGTCTATTGTGGGTTTGTGTTCATCTGCAATATGTGCAATATCAACCTTGGCACTTTGGGTGCAACTTCAACGCAATACACAAAATAATTACAATCAAAAAATCAAAAAAGCCAACCAAAGAATTTCCGCTTTGCTGGTGTTCACACCCCTGTTTTTAATGCTGATGCTCCAAGCCTCCAATTTTTCGAACAGTATAGCCGGTTCGGGATTTGGCAATGCAGGCACATCCTTAACATGGTGCGGCATTGGTATGATAGCAATTGTTCTCTTTGCAGTTGTTCGATTCCTAAGCAAAGCAAAATCCTTAATTGCTGTAAAAGGTACCTCTCATATTAACTATGGGCTACTGATGAAGGTCCTTGCCATGTGTTGCCTTGTGTTTGCGGTTTGTGCAATGTTTCTTCCTTTCGTCAACGTACAGCTTGCCTCCTATAACGGAAGAAGAATCATCACAGACAAGCTTTCTGTTGCACCAAAATACTTTTTCGAAATGTCCGCAGGCGATCATACATACTATACAGCACTATCCGAAACAGCTGAAGAAAGTTTTATCGCTACACTTGACAATGCTTTGAGTGGGAAAGATATCGGTTTTCATTTTGGTCATTACATTTGTACTTGGATAGGCTCCCGCTTTACCTATGGAATGGATGGCATCTACACAAGTATCAGCGCCATTACTTTATTTTCCATTTTGGTGCTTTCCATGTTCACTTTATCTATGGGTCGCTTGATATTTAACAAAAAATCTATCAAGCATCCCCATCGTCTTATGTTCTTATCCATAGGCTTAACCATTGCTTATTTAATCGCAAGTGCTTTTTTGGTGATTACCTATAATTCCAATATGTCAATTAGCCTATCAAAATACGCATTGTTTTCTGTGGGTGTCGGCCCTATTTTGTCAGTAGTATTGACCATATTTGCCATTATATTACTCAATATTCGTATTCGTGAGGAAGCCCCTCGCCAATACGACAATCCGGACGTATCCAGTAATCCCTATGTGCTGTAACAATGCGCATGATGCGATACATGAGCGAATAGCACCACTTTGTAGGCATTTGTAAATCCTCCCCCGTCATTTTCGACTTGGTGGTGGCTATCGTCATCGGTCTCAGCCTCCATTACCTGATCCTACTCATCAAAAAGCTAAGCAAGAAAAAAGCCAACTAAGCACCACTCACAGTAATGATTTTTCATCCAAACCATGACTTTTCCCTCCTGACGGTCAAGTCATGGTTTTTTATTGTTCAAATTTCACAAAAAATAAACAAAGAACAAAAAAAGCCGAACGGACATAAGTCCATTCGGCTTTTTGGTCGTGGTGAAACATTGCGTCGTTCGGCGTGTTCGCCCGACGAACAGCAAACACGACTTGAACACATTTCCGCGCGAGGCCCGCCCAGTCGCATAGTCCCCCTGCGTCGTTCGCCGGCTCGCTCCTTGGGCTCCTTGCTTTGTGGGGATCGCTTCGCTAAAAACAGTTATCAACTGTTTTTAGCTTGCTACCCAACCACCCCCTTGGGGTGGTTTTGACGCGCGTTCAAGGAGTGGCGCAAAGACGAAAAAAAGCCATCGGGCTAATGCCCAATGGCTTTTTTGGAAAAGGCAGAAGATATTGATATAAAAATAAGGTCGGTTTCAAATTGGAAATTTCGGTTTCAAAGTCAAAATTTTTGTTTCAAACTCAATTTTTTTGTTTCAAAGCGCTTTTTTGCCATTAAAATCAGCGAAAATAATCAATTTCGGCGTTCTCCGGGG
>JAGBUF010000115.1 GCA_017630975.1 Paraprevotella sp.
ATACGGCACCAATACCGGAGCTGGAATTGCTATAGATTAATGTATTCCGACACTTGAAGAGATAGCAGAGGCAGATAAGGGACAATTCTTGGGTATGTTGGATTATATGCAATTCCAACCGGGACAGAAATTAGAAGGAACACCTGTAGATTACTGTTTCTTAGGAGCATGTACCAATGGACGCATTGAGGACTTCCGTGCGTTTGCTTCTGTGGTGAAGGGCAAGAAAAAAGCAGACAACGTTGTCGCATGGTTGGTTCCCGGCTCATGGTTGGTGCGCCAACAAATTATTGATGAAGGTATCGATAAAATATTGGAAGAAGCGGGATTTGAACTTCGTCTTCCGTCATGCTCATCATGTCTCGCCATGAACCCGGATAAAGTGCCTGCCGGCAAGTTGTCAATTTCCACCAGCAATCGTAACTTCGTGGGACGTCAAGGCCCCGGAGCACGTACGATTTTGGCTTCGCCACTCGTTGTGGCAGCGTCAGCGATAACAGGAGTAGTAACAGACCCACGTAAATTGTAATGACTATGGCTAAACAGAAATTTGACATTATACAATCCACTTGTATTCCTATACAGATTGACAATTGTAATACGGACCTTATCATACCTGCTCGTTATTTGGCAAGTACAACACGTGATCCCAAATTTTTTGGAGACGCTTTCATGCACGACCTTCGTTTCGATGCAGAAGGACAGCCGGTGGCAGACTTTGTAATGAACCGTGAGGAGTATGCAGAAGCACCGCGTCAAGGTGTTCACGAAATCATCATTGGTGGCCAGAATTGGGGGTCAGGTTCAAGTCGTGAACATGCGGCTTGGGCTATTGCCGGTTATGGAGTGCGTGTTGTTATCAGTAGTTCTTTTGCTGATATCCACCGTAATAACCTTTTGAATTGCTTTGTTTTACCGGTTGTTGTGAGCAAGGAGTTTCAACAGGAACTGTTTGAAACGGTCAATACTAATCCAAAAGCGGAGGTCAAGGTGGATGTTCCCAATCAGACTGTAACCAATATGACTACCGGTCGCAGTGAAACATTTGAAATAAACGGTTATAAGAAATATTGTTTGATGAATGCTCTTGATGATATTGATTTCTTGTTGGAAAACAAGAATAAGATAGAAAGTTGGGAGGCAAAATCATAAGAATAATATGAAAAAAAGTGAGCATCCTCGTATAGAAATAATGGACACGACCTTGCGCGATGGTGAGCAAACCAGCGGCGTAAGTTTTGTTCCGCATGAAAAGTTAGCGATAGCGCGTGCGCTGTTGCAGGATTTAAATGTGGACAGAATAGAAGTGGCTTCGGCACGTGTCTCTGATGGAGAATTGGATGCGGTGAGAAGTATTTGTCAGTGGGCGAAACAAACCGGACGACTGCACAGGGTAGAAGTGTTAGGTTTTGTGGACGGACACACTTCACTTGATTGGATAAACAGTTGCGGTTGCAAGAATATCAATCTTTTGTGTAAAGGTTCAGAGAATCACTGTACGCATCAGTTAAAAAAGACACTCGAAGAGCATGTCTCTGATATCAAACGTTCTATTGCTTATGCACAGGAATTAGGTATAGAGGTGAATATCTATCTTGAGGACTGGAGCAATGGTATGAAACATTCTCCTAAATATGTCTTTGATTTGGTTGATGCCTTAAAGGATTCTCCAATCAAACGTTTCATGTTGCCCGATACATTGGGTATTCTTAATCCATTGGATTTGTTGAGCTACATTCGTAAGATGGTGAAACGCTATCCGACTTTGCACTTTGATTTTCATGCCCATAATGATTATGACTTGGCCATTTCCAATGTTTTGGCAGCAGTGATGGGCGGTTGTCGTGGTATTCATACCTCAGTCAATGGTTTGGGTGAACGAGCCGGTAATGCACCCTTGGCCAGTGTGCAGGCGGTGTTGAAAGACCAGTTTAATGTACAGACCAACCTAGACGAAAGTAAGTTGAATCAGGTCAGCCGAATGGTGGAGAGCTATTCATGTATTCCTATTCCTCCCAATAGACCGATTACAGGTGATAGTGTTTTTACACAAGTGGCAGGCGTGCATGCCGATGGTGATAATAAGGCAAATCTTTATTGTAACGATCTATTACCGGAACGTTTCGGCAGAAAACGTGAGTA
>JAGBUF010000116.1 GCA_017630975.1 Paraprevotella sp.
CGTGTAATCCACTCCATCGTAATGAATGGTTCCCTGTAAAGTACCCACTTCGGTGGGTGCTTCACCGCGCGCTGTCACAGTAAACACACCATCTTGATAACTGAGCGCTCCATTGCCTTCTGCAGAAGCATAAGGTTCGTAAGTCCACTCTACCTCACCATAGGAACACTGTGTGGGCAACACCAATTCTTTATGAATATAGGTAGCTGCTCTCGCTAAAAACAGTTCTTCACGGTCTATCCTAAGTGCATTGGCAACATCCATCTTTACCGTTTGCGATTGTGGGCGCGCAGTGTAAAGGGCTGTTACTTGTTCGGCTGTCAATGCACTATCGTAAACCTTAAAATTATCCATCAAGGTGTTCATCATATAAGCATCGCCACTGAACGGTGAACGCGCCAAATAGTTTGCGGTAAGCGATGATGCAAAATCGGCAGGTTGCAAGGTCAGACTTGTCGTAGCCTTAGCCACACCATCCAGATAATAAGTACATTCACCAGCCTGCTGTACAACAGTAATGGTGTGCCATGTATCGGTAGCTATTCCGCTCTTGGACTGCACACTCTGCGCCGAACCGTTCTTGATTTCGTAATACCAATTTCCATTTCCTGCTGCATTGACCATCCCTAAATACATACCTGTTCCATTGGTAAAAGCCCATGCCCATGAAAAACGATTCAACGTATTGACAGCATCCACACATACATCCAAACTGATGGTGTAGTCAGAAGTCAGTCCGCTCAACACCTCTCGCCCGATATTTGCTCCTAAATCAAGATAACCATTCTCGTTACCGGTAGACAACACATGATTGTCATCGTCGGTAGGAAGTACCATCGCATTGTTCTGTAAAACGTATGGAAAACTCCCACTATCATCGGTAGCAGTTCCTTGTTCGAACGTATAAGAAAGGACCGGAACAGGTTCCTGTCCAAAAACGGCATTATTAAATGTGAGCAAAGCGACGCCTATCAAGGCACTTAAACTGATTGGGGGTTTCATTCCTAAATACTATAAATTGATTATTAAAACAAAAATAAAATATTAAAGTACGATGCACAAATATGCTGCATGAAAATTGTCCTTCTCAACATTTTTTTGTTCCTTTGTCTCATTCTCTAAAGAAAAACAATAAAAAATGAATACAATAAAAAGATGGGGATGGCCACTTTTGTGCGCTTTGATTTGCGCAGCTTGTGGCAATAAACAAGTTGAACCAAAGCACAATGGGTATAGTCAGTTTGAGCAACCTGATACCGCAAACCATGTGCAACGCATGAAAGATTATCATTACAATGCGACGATAGAGGAAACGGCCTACCATTATGACATCACGCGAAAAGCCGACGACAGCATGCCTACTGTGCAAAATGAAGAAAAAGCGATATTTGCTGACAATTATATTTGCTTGAAGATTGAAAAAAGCGGGGCGGAATTCTTTCACAAAACCTTCACCAAACAAACGTTCAAAGCATACCTTGATCCGGTCTTCTACAAAAGTTCCATCCTTGATGGTATCGCTTTCAACAAAATGGAAAATAACAACATGAGGTTTGTTGCCAGCATCGGCTATCCCGATACGGACTATTTCATGCTATTCTCCATCACCATCGCTCCGGATGGCAGCTACAACATCAGTAAAGAAGACAATCTTGAAATGAATGAAGAATAAAAAAAGGAAGAACCGCAAGTTTGACACTTGCGGTTCTTCTTTTTTATGCCCCCATTAAGCGGGATACACCAGATTATGTTCCTCCATTTGTTCCAACACTTCATGTAGATATTTCGCAGCCTCCCACTTTGCCATTGGCAAATCCTGCAACAGGTAATTACCGCAGTCGCGTGCTGTCGCTCCGGGGATTTCACCTTCATAATTTGCAATAAGACGGAAGGTTTCTTGCATCAATGGCACTATATCTGTCGAAGTCAAATCGCCCTTCAATAATAAGTAGTTACCTGTGAGACAACCCATTGGACCCCAGTACACGACCTTGTCCGCCCAAATGGGATGGTTGCGCAAGAATGTTGCTGCCAAATGCTCGATAGTATGTAACGCTCCTTGTCCTAAGGCCGGTTCACGATTGGGTTCTTTCATACGGATATCAAAGGTGGTCACTACCTCACCACCCACTTCATCCTTACGGGACACAAAAATACCCCTTGACAAGCGGATGTGATCAATGGTAAAACTTGCTATCTTCTTCATATATTTACGGATTACATTATAATGTTGTCGGCAAACTCTCTAAGAAAGTGCGTACTACACCGAAAGAGCGATCAGCCATCGTCTGCCAGAAATTCTCATATTGTTGCCAGTGTGCTTCGGCTCCGGGGGTATCACTGATGATACGAAAACTGATAAAGGGTACGCCATAGATATGACATACTTGCGCAATCGCACCACTCTCCATATCTACTGCCAATCCATCGGCAAATTTACCCTTTATTTCGTTCAATTCACTGCGGTCGGTGATGAATTTGTCACCACTGCATATCAATCCCGCATGTATCTTTGTTTCGGTATTCAACTGCTGCACAACGGCACATAAACGCTCATCACAACGGAACAAAGCAGGCATACCTTGCACCTGTCCGTATTCATTGCCCATGCCACACCATACATCATGATACACCACTTGTGTCGAAGCGACTACTTCCATCACCCCTACTTGGGCATCTATTCCTCCTGCCACACCGGAACTGATGATTACATCCGGTTGCAACCGACTAATCATGCGCACCGCTCCCACTGCTGCATTCACTTTGCCAATGCCGCACTCCATGATATACATGATATTCTCTCCCAACCGGCCTACGGTATATTCCAACTGACCGTCACATTCGGTACGCAAGTTGGAAAGAAGACGTGAAAGTTGCTCACGCTCCGAACTCATGGCAGCTATAATTCCAATTTTCATTTTTACTGATTGTTTTCTCACACAAAGATAAACGTTTTCTTTCATTTAACGATATTTTATATGGTAAAAGGAGGATGATTCATCTGCATCATGTATAGTAACATCGTTTCTTTAGAGTTAAACAACCTTAAATATTCTTAATTACCCCCCCCGAATTATGTTAAAGATTTTTAATATACTACCTTTACCAACAAACTATTGCTTTGCAATAGAGTGACGAGATACAAACAATTAAAACCATATAGATATGAAACAAAAATTAAGACTTTGCCATTGGGTGATTCTATCCGTTGGGATGTGGTTTTGGATGGGAATACAAGCCAAAGCACAAGAATCTACATTCGTTTTCGAAGCCACCAATGCAGGTGATTTTGCAGTGGCCCATTCGGGTACGGATTTCAGTACATACGAGCAGACAACGCTCAAGGTTACCGGTCCGCTCAACGGCGATGACATCAACCGTATAAGGAATGCGGTAAGCACTCACTTTACGGAATTGGACCTCGGCGAGGCGAAGATTACGTCCGAAGGACAGTATACCGGCAACTACAACACTTACGAAATGCAGGAAGACACTATCGGACAATATATGTTTTCGCGCCTTGCGAATTTGAACCACATCGTTTTTCCTGCAGGACTTAAGTGCATTGGCAATTATGCCTTCTACTGTCCTTCCTCTCCCAGTTGTCTCTTGTCGGTTGAATTGCCGGCTTCTGTCAGATCCATCGGACAGATGGCATTCAGTTACAACCGCTTGACAGAAGGTGTGACCTTGAACGAAGGATTGGAAAAAATAGGATCTAGTGCTTTCGCTTATTCCACATTGAAGTCTATCGAAATCCCCGGCAGTGTCACTTCTGCAGACGGAGCATTATACTCAGCAAGCTCCCTTACCGCTGTCACTATAGGTATGAAGAAGGTGCCGGGCAATCTGATTTCAACCAGTGTTTCATCCGGCGGTTCTGTCGTTACGGCGATATTTACCGAGGGAGTGGAAGAAATCGGCGACGAACTGTTCTATAAAAGTTCTACAAGCTACAACCCCCTCAGCAGTGTCACCTTCCCATCGACGCTTAAGAAAATCGGTTCCAAAGCATTCAGCCACGCGGGCAAGTTGACCGACGTAGTGCTGCCGGCTTCATTGGACACCATCGGATCCGGAGCTTTTGAATATTGCAAATTTACAGAATTGCAACTTCCTTCCGGTTTAAAATACATCGGAGAAGAAGCGTTCAGTAATAGTAGCTTGACACAAATCACCATCCCCAATACTGTGGAATACATTGGGGAAAGAGCTTGGTACTATTGTAGCAATCTGACTACTATCACATTGTCTAAATCTCTTGAAAATATACCATCTCAACTTTTTTATAACTGTCGCAATCTGACTACTGTGAATTTGGGTGAACTCACCCAACTGGAATCCATTGGTGCGAACGCCTTTTATAATTGTACTGCCCTTACAGACATAGAGTTACCGAGCAACCTGTCTTCCATCCAATCAAATGCATTCTATAATTGCAGCAACCTCACTTCCATTGTCATACCAGATGGAGTGACATTGTTAGGGAATGGCGCATTCGCAAATTGCAGCAGCATGGAACAAGTAACTTTGCCTTCTGCTTTGAACAGCATCAGCAATAACACGTTTTATAGTTGTTCCAAACTTTCGTCCATCAATCTGCCTGAAAACCTTACTTCAATAGGGAGCGACGCATTCAGTTACACAGGTCTGACTTCTGTTGACATTCCGGACAATGTCACAACTATAGGCAACAGCGCATTCGCAAATTGCAGCAAATTGAATAGTGTAGACCTTCCAGCCGGATTACAAGAAATATTGGCAAGTACATTCTATAGTTGTTCCTCGCTGTCTGCCATAGAGATACCGGCTTCGGTGACAAGTATCGGCAACCAAGCATTTCAATATTGCTACAAATTGTTACCCACCTTTGCTTCTGGTTCACAACTCCGGTCCATTGGCTACAACGCTTTTTATAATTGCTACACAATGACCGGCATTGCCCTCCCGAATACGGTGGAGGAAATCGGCTCAAGTGCTTTTTCGGCTTGTAGTGCACTGAAGACCGCCAATCTGCCAACTTCTTTGAAAGCAATACCGGAAGGGATGTTCTCCAGTTGCAGCCAACTAAGCAACATAACTATCCCTGCATCAGTAAAGTCCTTAGGTGCCAATGCGTTTAATGGTTGTAGCACTATCACAGAAATGGCAATACCGGAAGGTATCACCGCTTTACCTGATGGATTCTTCAAAAACTGTTACAAATTATCAAGTGTGACCCTGCCTTCCACGCTCACCTCTATTGGTAATAGTACATTCATTGGTTGTACGGCATTGGAAACAATTGATTTGCCAGACAACCTGACAACGATAGGTAGCAATGCATTTTATGGTTGTAGTATGTTGCAAGAATTGGAATTGTCAAACAACATAACATCAATAGGTAATAGTGCATTCAGAGGTTGTAGCGCATTGGTCAGCATCATCCTTTCCGAAGGCTGGACCAGTATACCCAACGAATTGTTCTATGGTTGTACATCACTGCAACACGTGACTTTGCCGAATGGAATTACCGCATTACCGGCATATCTGTTCTATGGTTGTACATCCTTGCAGTCAGTTGACATGCCTGATGGCATTATCTCCTTCGGTTCATACTGTTTCAGCGGATGTACTTCGTTAAGGGATTTTGACCTCCCTTCATCACTGAAGACCATCAATGATAACGTTTTCCAGAATTGTGCTACACTAACCCGTATGAACATACCGGAGGGAGCAACCAACATCGGCAAATCTGCTTTTGAAGGTTGTATCAATTTGACGAGTGCCACTTTACCGTCAACACTCACATCAATAGGCACATATACTTTCTCTAACTGCAGTGCTTTGACAAAGGCACAACTGCCGGAAAGTATTAAGACCATACCAAATAACCTTTTCTATAACTGTAAAGCACTGAAAACAGTCACTGCAGCAAGTGATTTAACGGGAGTCGGTTATTCCGCATTCCATAATTGTGCTGCGCTTGAGTCCTTCAACATCCCTGCTACCGTAACAAATATTGAGGGGTATGCATTCTATGGATGTAGTTCAATATATGGATTAGATCTTCCTGTGGCTTTGACTAATCTTGGTCAAAGCGCATTCTTTGGTTGCGCAAAGTTGGATAGTCTGACCATACCTCAGGGTATCACCTCTGTACCTTCATCGCTATGCCAAAATTGTTCATCCATGGTATACGTCGGATTCGCATCAGAAGTGACGGAAATAAACAGCCAGGCTTTTTCGGGTTGTATTTCATTGAAGGATATTGAACTGCCGGAGGGACTGAAGACCATCGCACACAGTGCCTTCTATTACACAGCGCTCAGCGACGTAAAATTGCCATCAACAATAACAAGCCTTGCAGCCAATTCATTTGGAAACTGCGACAACATCAGAACTTTCAGAGTCAATGAGGGATGTACGTCTATCTGTACAACAGGTTCACCTTCAGCATGGAATGGATGTGACAATCTGACGGTACTTTATCTGCCTTCCACCGTGACAAACATGTATTACGCCACATTCACTGACATTCCTAATATCAAGGAGGTACACATCAAGGCGACAACTCCGCCGTCGCCTGCAGTGGGTAGTTATAATTTCGGAAAATCAGGTTGTACCTTGTATGTTCCGGAAGGCTGTGCTGCAACCTATAAGGCACACAACTACTGGAAGAACCGTTGGGATGTCATTGTAGAAGAGGCGTATGGACTGGCTTCCATCTCGGACGAAGAATGGAACATTCTGAAACAACTCCCCACCCTCACCGGTGGCGAGAACTGGACAAGAAAATGGGCGTTGGGTGCTACGAAAGCAGAAACAGAACTGCCCGAGGGAGTGACTGTCAGCAACGGACACGTAGTGAGCCTCAGCCTCTGTGGTAACAACCTCACGGGACGGATACCGTACTTTGTCTTCGGTATGCCTTATTTAAGAAGTCTTGACTTGTCGGGCAACCGACTCAGCGGTGACATTGGCGCTGACGATCCTACACAAATCGTTATCTGCGACTCAGTACGCATGCTGGACATTTCGAGCAACCAACTCACAGGCGACCTTTACGATGTGATGACATTTGCTCCGAATCTGACCATGTTGTATGCCAACAAGAACAAGATACGCGACATCAGTCAGCCATTACCTGTTTACACTCTTGAATACTATGGTCAGGACTTGACCGATAGCTATACGGTGAACTACTCAGAGTTCTTCAACCTGAAAGGAGATGCTCAGACTGCTGTGCCTACTATCCTTACCTACAACAACAAACAGAACAGCACCGAGTCTGAGAATATAGACGACTACAACACTTATATGTATGTTTATTTGTCGGATGTTGGTATCAAGACATCCGGAAACAACTGGTATATGACGTTGCACCAAAGACTGACAAGCAACAGCACTGCGAATTATTACTCTTACGAATCATGGTGTGATGGGTGGTATACCTATCCGTCGGGTACAACCATGCCTGCCGGTATAGGAAGTTCTGATTGGGACGAACGTCACAAATTCAATATCGTGATGGACTATGCCATGGGTGATGTAAACTTTGATACTCAGGTGGACGTGTCGGACATGCAGAGGACACTGAACACCGCACTGGACGAAACTTATTACAGCAGATATTCTCCTTTCAACTTCTACGCAGCAAACATTATCGCGACTGACGCTATCATCAACGTGCAGGATGTGGTGGCAAACATCAACCTCATCCTCAACCAAGAAGTGCCGGTTGCCATGAAGCGCAACATGAAGCGCAACAGCGAAGAGGGACAAACGGCTGAAGCAGCGTTGTATGTGGAGAACGGACAACTGATTTTGAACACATCGCGCCCCATCGCAGCCCTTGATATCTGCCTGACAGACCGCAATGTCAAATGGTCGTCTGCCATGAACCTGTTCAGCAAGTCTGAACGCAACGGACGCACCATCTTCTACTCTATGTTCGGAGATGAACTGCCTGCCGGTGTAACCGTACTGGCAGAGACCAACGGACAACTGACCAATGCCATGCTTGTGGACCTTGATGCCAATAAGGTAGTCGTACGTTTGGAAAAGGGAGATCTGAACAGCATTGAGAATCTACCGATTGACACGAATCACAACGATGCCATCTACGACATGCAGGGCCGCCGTTACGACAAGACAATGCGCCACCATTTGCAACCCGGCATCTACATCATCAATGGTAAAAAGGTGGCCATTCAATAAGTGCAGCCCACGATAACTGGAAAATAAAAACAAAACATACAATATGAAACAGTTCAAATTACTTAGGCTCATGGCAGTGATGTTGCTGCTGTCCCTGAACGCAACGGCGCAAGACGTGAACAAGTTCTACCCGGGCAACGTGAGTTGCATGAAGGGGTTGTCCATCGACTTGCCACTCTACATGGAGAACACGAACCCGAACATCGTGGCACTGCAGTTTGACATTGTCACCCCGCAAGGAGCAACGTTGTCCACTTCAAGTTCGGAGAACAAGGTGGATGCCACACGTGCTGTAGACCACCGCATCAATATCCGGAAACTGTCAAGTTCCGGCGACAACCGCTATCGTCTCATTCTGCTCTCGCCCACCAACAAACCTTTCAGGGCCAACAAGGGCGTATTGGGAACAGTGAAGATGACGATTGCCGACGCAGCGGCATTGGAGGAAGAACAGACCTATCCGCTCACCGTATCAAGCGTCATCCTCAGCGACTCGCTGGGTAACAACGTGATGACCGCCTACGAAAGCGGCTCTTTGAGCATTGGTGCCAACCCCGACTTCGTGGTGGAAAACGTACGCCTCACCGGCAATACTACCGTCAATCCGAAGGACTCCATCGCTATTGCATGGAGCATCAGAAACAGCGGTTCGGCAGCCGCCAATGGGGGATTCCGTGAGAGCATCAGTCTGGTATCCAACGCTACCGGCGAACTGATCAATCTGGGTACGGTGTACCACAACAATGTGATACTCGCAAGTGGTGCGACACATGAGGTGACGTCAAAATTCTTCGTGCCCCGCATCGTGGGACTGGACGGATTATTCCGCATCAAGGTGACACTCACCCCCAACAGCGATTCAGGTGAGCGCAAAGAGTATCAATCCAACAACACCACCCTCAGCAGCGAGTCCGAGAACTACACGATGAACAAGGTGCTGTACCTCACTCAACGCGATGCCATCACCGAAACTGATGCCTCCAGCCGCTATGCCTATTATGTGGAGCGAAGCGGTAGTCGCGCAGAGGAGATGACATTCCCCGTCACATTGACA
>JAGBUF010000117.1 GCA_017630975.1 Paraprevotella sp.
ATACTTGACAAATAAAATACAATCATGATTATAGATGAATTGAGCAATTTGGGGAAATACATACATTTAGTACCTGAGCTAAAAGAGGTAATCAAATTCATTACTGAAAATGATTTGTCACTGATACCTGACGGGAAAGTCACATTGGACCAAATCAATGGATTCGTCAATTTCCAAACTATTCCGGCCAAGTGTGATACCTTTGCCAAGTATGAGTCACATAGAAAAATGATAGACGTTCAGATTCCTCTGACTGAAGATGAGCACATGCTCTATGTACCAATAACAAGAATTATTGAAGAAGGAGTATACGACGATGAAAAGGACATTGCTTTTCATCTGGCAGAAATAGGACAATCATACCGCATCACCATCAGAAAAGGAATGTTTGTCATCTTCTTCCCTCAAGACGTTCATGCCCCCGGTATCACGGATGTTCCATTAAAAAAAGCAGTATTCAAAATACCGGTTTAAACGAATCATATCATCAACCTTAATTCTATATTTTATGGCAAAAAAAGCACCTAAATCAACAGTTAAGACGTTGAAACTCATTAAAAACGACCCATGGCTAAAAGATTATGAATCGGCCATTGAGGGACGTCACCAACATGCTGTAAACAAGATTAACGAACTGACACAAAACGGAAAAATCACACTGTCAGAGTTCGCTACGGGTTATTTGTATTTCGGATTGCATCATTCTACAAATGGATGGACCTTGCGCGAATGGGCACCTAATGCTACAGAAATTTATGTGATTGGCGATTTCAATAATTGGACCGAGACCCCACAATATAAAATGAAACGCATCAAGGGGTCCGGCAATTGGGAGATTAAACTCAAACCGAATGCCATGAAACATGGTGACCTTTATAAATTAAAGGTTTACTGGGATGGTGGATGCGGTGAGCGAATTCCTGCATGGTGTCGCCGTGTGGTACAAGATGAAGAAACCAAAATCTTCAGTGCACAAGTTTGGAGTACAGGAGAAGACTACAAATGGAAAAAGAAGAACTTCAAACCCAATACAGCTCCATTACTCATATACGAATGTCATATAGGTATGGCGCAAGATGCAGAAAAGGTGGGTTCTTACGATGAATTCCGTGAGAAAGTGTTGCCTCGTATTGCTGCCGATGGTTACAATTGTATACAAATTATGGCCATACAAGAACACCCGTATTATGGAAGTTTCGGTTATCACGTATCTAACTTCTTCGCAGCATCCAGCCGATTCGGTACACCGGAGGAATTGAAACACCTCATTGATACAGCACATCAAATGGGTATCGCTGTCATTATGGATATCGTGCACTCACATGCTGTCAAGAATGAGATGGAAGGATTAGGTAATTTGGCAGGTGACCCATGTCAATATTTCTATGAAGGTGGACGTCGCGAGCATCCGGCATGGGACAGCCTTTGTTTTGACTATGGTAAGAACGAGGTAATTCATTATCTCCTGTCTAACTGCAAGTATTGGCTTGAAGAGTTTAAGTTCGACGGATTCCGTTTTGATGGAGTAACATCCATGCTGTATTATAGCCATGGCCTTGGCGAAGCATTTGGAGGGTATGGAGATTATTACAATGGACATGAAGATGATGAGGCAATCGCTTACCTCACGCTGGCAAACCTTCTTATTCACGAAGTCAATCCTAAAGCTATAACTATTGCAGAAGAAGTGTCTGGTATGCCAGGACTTGCTGCTCCAGTCAAAGATGGCGGCTATGGCTTTGATTATCGTATGGCGATGAACATTCCTGACTATTGGATTAAGACTAT
>JAGBUF010000118.1 GCA_017630975.1 Paraprevotella sp.
TACATAAATGCGATACTTGTAAACATCGTCTACCAATTTGGTCAGTTCGGGATTCAGACCATGAATTCCCTCTAATATCAACACCATATTCTGTTCCAACCGTAACATTTTACCGCTCATCTCTCTTTTCCCTGTTTGGAAGTTGAACCGTGGCAGTTCAATTTCCTTTCCGGCAAGCAAATCCTGCAATTGTGCATTGAAAAAAGGAAGATCCAACGCATAAAGCGACTCAAAATCATATTCCCCCGCATCATCCCGTGGCGTATCCTCCCTATTCACAAAGTAATCATCCAATGAAATGGGATAAGGTCTAATACCATTGGCCATGAGCTGGACCGACAATCGCTTGCTGAAAGTTGTCTTACCGCTTGATGACGGACCTGCAATTACCACCAGTTTCACATTACCTCGCGATTGAATCTCGTCCGCCATCCGAACAATCTTCTTTTCTTGCAATGCTTCAGCCACATGTATCAAATTGGACACATTACCTCCCTGGCATATTTTGTTAAACTCCCCTACCGTACTCAGTCCCACTATATCCTGCCAACGATGGTGCTCACGGAGGATTTCAAACATCTTTTCTTGCGGAACAAAGTCCGCCAGTTCTTCGGGGTTCTTCCGAGAAGGTACACGCAAGAACAGGCCATCCTGATACAGTTCAATTCCAAACACTTTCAACGCACCCGTCGAAGTCAGCAACGACCCATAAAAATAATCCACTACATCATCCAACTGATAATAATAAGTATAGATGTCACCCAAACTTTCCAGCAGATTGACTTTACTGCTCATGCCCTGCGCACGGAACATCTCTATTGCCTCCTCAGTCGGACTTTGTATCCTTCTGAAGGGAATGTTTTGCGCCACAATTTCCTTCATTCGGGTACGCAACTGATCTACATCCTCATTCGTCAGCGGTCTGCCTATTCGCAAATCACAAAAATACCCATTAGAGATAGGCGTATCTATGCGGAGTTGCCCTTCAGGGAACAAATCTTTCACCGCCTTTGCCAATACAAAGAACAGCGACCGAGTGTAGGTACGCATGCCGGAAGGAGATGTCACATCCAAGAATTCAACATCCTTATCATAATAAAAACGATAATGCAATCCCTCCACTTTATTGTTCACCTTTGCACTGACCGGACCATAAGGCATTTTGAGATTTAGTGCGCTATAAGCGTCCCAAAGTGTACTTCCCTTGGCTATCCGAATTGTTTTTTTATTATTTTTGCAACGGATTTTTACTTCTCCTATCATGATGCTATGGGTTTTGGTGAATATTCTCCCGAAAAATAAGCAAAGAAATGGAGAAAACCACGATGAATCATTAAAAAATTAACTGTTTATGGTCGTTTTAGCATTTTTAAAGCTATTAGGGTGTCTTGGTTTATTGATGTACGGAACCAAATTGATGGGCGAAAGTTTACAGCGATTGGCTGGCGACCGCCTCAGACATATTCTGGATTCATTGACCACCAATCGTATTACCTCGTTGCTGACCGGTGCTTTGATTACCGGCATGATTCAGTCGTCCACCTCTGCATCACTCATGACCATTAGTTTCGTACATGCCGGTCTACTTTCATTTCTACAAGCGCTACCCGTACTATTAGGAGCTTCTGTAGGTAACACCCTTATTGCTTGGGTCATGGCTGCAGAATTCAATTTTGAAATCAGTAACTACATCTATCCGCTGATGCTCATCGCCTTCCTGTTGGTATACTACCGTAAGTGGCACTCTTTAGGCGAATCCATATTCGGTATGTGCTTCATTCTACTCAGTCTCGGCTTGCTCTGCAATATGGCTGACGATATGCAGTTGGCAAACCAAAGTCGTCTGATGGAATATCTTGCCGTACACCACGAACACTATGGTTCATACATCATATTACTTCTTATCGGAGCAGCTGTCACCTTTGCTGTCCGATCGTCGGCAGCTATCACTGCTACAGCCATGGTGCTGTGCTCTACCGGTGTATGGTCCATCTATTCCGGTGTGGCATTTATTTTGGGCGAGAATATCGGACGTGCCATCGTCACTTGGCGAGCAGCGGAGTCGGCAGGCGTGATTGCCAAACGTACCGCCTTCGGACAGTTGGTATTCAACCTTTGTGGTGTGCTGTGGATGTTCATCGTTTTCCCCTATGTAGTAAACTGGTTGTGTGACATCATCCACTTCGACCCAACTGTCAAACCTGTTACCGCCGACAATAACTTGGCATACGTACTTGCTGCTTTTCATACCGGTTTCAATTTCTGTAACGTTGCCATCTTTATCGGGATGGTAAAACCACTTGAACGTCTCTCCAATCGAGTCGTTCAGAAGAAAAGACGCATTGACGAGAATGAGGGTGAACTACGTTTCATCACACAAGGAATGCTTGACACCCCTGAAGAATCCGTTCTACAAGCCCGCAAGGAAGTCATCAACTACACGGATACCGTCAGTAAAATGTTCACACAAGCCCGCTATCTGTTCTCTATCCATAACCGCACGGAGTTCAAAAACACCTTCACGCTCATAGAGCATTACGAAGAACTGTGCGACGAAATGGAAGTGGACATTGCCAATTATCTAAACAAAATCAGTGAAGAGGATATATCTGAACCCTTGAAAGTGTCCATATGCGGTATGCTACGCGAGGTGGCTGAGATTGAGAGCATCGGCGACAGCTGTCAGCACATCGCCCACACCGCCGAGCGGAACTTCAACAGCAGTAAGAAACTCACAGAAAAACAATTGGATCACATCCATCAGATGTTCCAACTCGTAGAGCAAGCTTTAGAGCAGGTAAAACTATTGTTACACACTCGCAAAGTACCCAAAGAGGCCTCTACCATCTATTATATAGAAAACGAAATCAACAAGTTCCGCAACCAACTGCGTAAACTGAACTTCCAGGATGTGAACAAGGGAACATACAGTTACCAGACCGGAACGATGTATATGGACATCGTCAACGAATGTGAACAATTGGCGGATGCCATCATCAATGTGGCAGAGGCACGATTGGAGACCAGAGAGAAAGGATTCTAATCAATACAAACTTCCAAAATATTTTTTTCAAGTAGATTGTTCACGTTTGTCTGCGGTCACACGCACGTGTCTCCATGGTCACACATGCGTGTCTCTATGGCGACACGTGCGTGTGACCATGAACAAACGACAAACATCCGGTTTTAAAAATCAGGTATCGACTTTGTACATCCCTATTAATGAAAGATTTGAAATGGGGTGGCTTTTCACCGTAATGAAAAACCACCCCATTCAGAATTTTATCTCTACTATTTATTTCCAATTTTTGTAAATGGATTTTGCAGCCTCTAACAGTTTCATTTCCTTATTATATTTGTCAGCATCATGCATCAATTGTTGGCACCATATAAAATTATCATTTTTATTTGAAAGGTTCATCCCCTTAAACAAATTATTAAATTCAACTTTACCATTTGCTATTTTTGAGTCTTCACTTATTTCTTTATACCAATATTTACCATTGGCAAATTGTTTATGGCCATCTTTTACCATAGAGTGATCAGGGTTCTCCGTACAACTTTTATAATAATCATACAACTCGTCATGCATGAAGAATTTTACAGTCTTTCCACCACTGATGAGCAAATCGTTTGACTCATCAATTTTATAGGTGAATATTTGATATCCCATACCA
>JAGBUF010000119.1 GCA_017630975.1 Paraprevotella sp.
ACAGCGTCCAATTCCTCCAATGACTTCAACGCACCTAATTCAGCATCTATAAGGATTTGGAAAATAAATTGAACACCTTTTGTGTGTTCGGGGATATCTTCTTCAATAATCTTCTTCGTTCCGTCTGGCAAAGTCAGTTTTAAGAATGAACCGGGCAAACCGATTTTTTCAATACCACCTTGCGCCATTACTGATTGGTTCTCCATGTTATACAATTTGTATTTGATAGAAGAACTTCCGCAGTTTAATACCAAAATTTTCATATCGTAAAATGTATGTTAAAGTCTTGACTTATTTTTGTTCTTTAGCTGCGATAGCTTGGTTGGCTGTAATAGCTACCATTGTGTAAACATCCTCAATGGAGCAACCGCGAGAAAGGTCGTTGACCGGACGTGCGATACCTTGGAGGATGGGGCCGATAGCCTCTGCGTGACCTAAGCGTTGTACCAACTTGTAAGAAATGTTACCAACTTCCAAACTTGGTGCTACCAATACGTTGGCATGTCCGGCGATTTCAGAACCCGGAGCTTTGCTTTCACCTACGCTTGGAACGAGTGCAGCGTCAGCTTGCAGTTCGCCATCAATGCTTAAGCCCGGAGCTAATTCGCGTGCCAATTTGGTGGCTTCGATAACCTTATCTACCACTTCATGCTTGGCAGAACCTTTGGTAGAGAAACTGAGCATTGCCACTTTCGGGTCGATACCTACAACAGCCTTTGCTGTGCGTGCTGTACATACTGCGATTTGTGCCAGTTGCTCTGCATCTGGAACTGGTGTAACTGCAACGTCTCCCATAACGAGGACACCATTCTTTCCGTAATTAGGTGCTTTTGTCAGCAACAACATAGCTCCAGAAACGCAAGTGATACCCGGAGAGGTCTTGATGATTTGAAGTGCCGGACGCAAAACATCACCTGTAGTGTTGCGTGCACCAGCCAATTGACCATCAGCATCACCGGCTTTAATCATCAAACAACCCAGATAAAGAGGGTCTGTCACTTTCTTGCGTGCCTCTTCAATAGTCATACCCTTTTTCTTACGGAGTTCGCATAAAAGTTGTGCGTACTCTTCTTGTTTCGGGTGATTGTTCGGATCGATGATAGTAGCTTTTGAAATATTACCTAATCCCCACTTTTGAGCTGCCTCTAAAATTTCTTCAGGGTTGCCGAGTAGAATCAGGTGGGCTACTTCATCAGTCAATAATTGGTTGGCTGCTTTCAGGGTACGTTCTTCTGTTCCCTCAGGAAGCACGATGCGTTGTTTATTAGCTTGCGCGCGTGCTACAATTTCTTTAATTAAATCCATATTTCGGGTATTAAAATTGATATCTGTGCTTTACATTTTGCATGCATTTGCAAAATTACTCAATTCCAATGAAATTTTCGTACGATTGTTCTTTTATTTTTATTGTATGTTTCATGAGCGGTCTTCGGTTAGGAAACGTTCCAGTTCCTCAGCTGTGAGGCGCAGGTGAAACACATCTTTGTATGCGACGGAGATGTTTCCTGTTTCCTCAGAAACAATGACAGCCAATGCGTCCGTTTCGTGCGAGATGCCTTTGGCTGCACGATGGCGCAGACCCAATTCTTTAGGGATGTCCATACTGTGTGATACCGGTAGGATACAGCCCGCTGCCTTGATTCTGTTCTTGCTGATAATCAGTGCTCCATCGTGCAGAGGACTGTTCTTGAAAAAGATGCTTTCTATCAACCGTTGATTGATGCTGGCATCAATCTGTTCGCCGGACTTGATAATGTCGTTCAATGGTAAGTTGCGTTCTATGACAATCAAAGCACCGGTTTTTTGTTTGCTCATGTTCATGCATGCCATGACGATGGGCATGATTTCATCTTTGTTGGTGTTCTCCTGTGTCTTCTTTCTGCCACGTCTGACCCATTTTAACAAACTTTCTACCTGTCGATGTGTGCCGAGCGTAAAAAAGAACTTTCTGATTTCTTCTTGAAACAAGATGATCAATGCCAATGCTCCAACGCTGACCAATTTGTCCAGGATGGAACCAAGCAATTTCATCTCTAAAATTTGAGAAATGAAAATCCAAAAGATGACAAATATCAAAACGCCGAAAAAGACATTCAATGAGCGTGACTCTTTCATCAATTTGTAGCTATAGTAAAGAATAATGGCTACAAGAAAAATATCGATAAAATCCTTTATTCCAAAATCAATAGGCATAGTTATAGGTGTATGTTCATGGTATTAAATATCTTGACTGCCTCTACACATGACTTTACATCGTGTACTCTCAGGATATTGGCTCCTTTCATCATGGCAATAACATTGGCTGCGGTAGTACCGTTGAGTGATTCTTCGGGAGTAATTCCAAGCGTTTTATAAATCATGGATTTACGTGACATCCCTACCAAAATGGGTAAATCAAAGAGCTGAAACTCGTCCAGATGGTTCAGCAGTTCGTAGTTGTGTGCCGTCGTTTTTCCAAATCCGAAACCGGGGTCGAGAATGATGTCATTGACACCAAACTCCTGAAGAGTGTAAATCTTGTGGGCAAAATACTGTGTGAGTTCAATCCGCAGATGTTCATAGTTCGCGTCTTGCTGCATGGTGTCGGGTGTACCTTTCATGTGCATCATAATGTAGGGTACTCTCAGACGAGCAACGGTTTTGAACATATTGTTGTCCATCTCCCCGGCGGAAATGTCATTGATGATACCTACACCAAACTCTTCAACGCACATGCTTGCAACTTCACTGCGGAAGGTGTCAACAGAAATGGCTGTGTCTGGGGCAATGTCGCGAATGATAGGCAGGGCCTTCCGCAAACGTTTCATTTCTTCCTCTTGACTAGCGAGTGTTGCGTTAGGGCGTGAAGAACATGCACCGATGTCAATGAAATCGGCTCCTTCATTGAGGATGTGCTCCACTCTTTCGGCAATTTCTCTTTCTTCTATGGCCCTGCTGTTTGAATAGAAAGAGTCCGGGGTAATATTGACGATACCCATGACTTTGGGGGAAGAAAGCTCAATGAGTTTTCCGTTTACTTGGATGCTATGAGGAAGGGACTTATTTTTCATTCTCAGATTGATTCTCATGCAAATGTACATAGAAATATTGTTTTTTTTCTCCTTTTCGTTATTTTTGTACGACTAATATCAAGAAATATGAAAATTGCGGAACTTTATGAATTATATAAACAGCATCCGGTAGTGACAACCGATAGCAGGAATTGTCCCGAAGGGTCCATCTTTTTTGCATTGAAAGGTGAAACGTTCAATGGAAACGCATTTGCAGCTAAGGCTTTGGAAAAAGGGTGTGCTTATGCAGTGGTAGACGAAGCGATGTATGCTGTTCCGGGTGATGACAGATATGTGTTTGTTGATAATGTCCTGGCAAGTTTGCAAATGTTGGCATTTCATCATCGAAAACAATTTAACATTCCGGTGCTTGAGGTTACCGGTACGAATGGTAAGACCACAACGAAAGAGTTGATAGCTGCCGTACTCTCCAATACCCATAATGTTTTGTTTACGCAAGGCAATCTGAATAACCATATCGGTGTTCCATTGACTTTGCTTAGGATGAGTCAACATCATACGATTGCAGTCATTGAAACTGGTGCCAATCACCCCGGTGAAATCAAACAATTGGCTGAAATGGTTGATCCGGATTATGGTATCATTACCAATGTTGGTATGGCGCACCTTGAAGGGTTTGGTTCTTTCGATGGTGTGTTGCGTACCAAGGGTGAACTCTATGATTATTTAAGGAGAAAACATGGAACAATTTTTATAGATCATGACAATACTCATTTGCGTGGCATAGCCGGCGGGTTGCATCATATCTATTATGGTTCTCCATGTGAGGAAATATTGAGTGTTGAGGGTGAGGTGTTAGAGTGTGCTCCTTTCTTGAAATTCCGTTGGCGTCCGGCGTCCTGTGAATGGCAAGAAGTGCAGACGCGTTTGATAGGAGCCTATAATGTAAAGAATATGATGGCAGCGGCTACTGTCGGTCGTGCTTTCGGTGTTTCGGTGGAACAAATCAACGAGGCATTGACAGAGTATATACCTACCAATAACCGTTCCCAACTGACTAATACGGAACACAATCAACTGATAGTGGATG
>JAGBUF010000120.1 GCA_017630975.1 Paraprevotella sp.
GAACAATCTGTGCATCCTCATATCCGTCAGTAGTACTGTAGATCATAACTCCGTAGAGCATACCGTTGTCTTTGTTTTTTTCTTCTACGAATATATTGTAGCCCGGTATTTCACTATAGAATATTCCTTCCGGTATTTCCAACTCCGGTGATTTCTGTTTCATGGAATAAAACAATGCGTAGAAATTCTTCTGAGCCTTGGGTGCGGTCACATTTTGAAAATAAAAGGAACCGATACTGAGTAGGCAGGTGAAGAGGAAAATGGGTTGCAGGATGCGTATAAGCGGAATGCCTGCTGCTTTCATGGACAATAGTTCCAGACGCTCTCCGAAATTACCAAATGTGATGAGTGATGCCAGTAGGACAGCCATTGGTAAAGACATGGGCACCAAAGTCAGTCCGGTGTAGTAAAAGAATTGGGCAAGTACATCCATCGTCAATCCTTTGCCGATAAGTTCGTCTACATATCGCCACATGAATTGCATCATGAAGATGAATAGGCAGATAAAAAACGTACCGACAAATAGCAAAGAAAAGGCTTTGAATACAAATATGTCAATCTTTTTTATGAATCTCATCCAGCTTTTCTGTTGTTGGTATAAATCAAGTTACAAAGTTAGTATAAAATTATGGTGTTACCTTATTTTTAGCGTAATTTATGGTTTCTATGGGGACTTAAAAGCAATATTCCATAGTAGCTTTATCTTTTTTATCAAAAAAAATGCCTTTTATTTTGCAGGAATTAAAATAATATATACCTTTGCAACCGCAAACGAAGGAGGCGGGATAGCTCAGCTGGTTAGAGCGCATGATTCATAATCATGAGGTCCCCGGTTCAATCCCGGGTCCCGCTACAAAGACATCCGAAAGGGTGTCTTTTTTTTATTTATCTGCTCTCGGTGTGTTTTTTATCCAAATCTTGTTTTTTTAGTACTTAAAATCCGTGTAATCTCTGTGAAAATGATTATCTTTGTCGTCATTAATATAAAATCGGAAAACATGAGCGAGAAAAAGATTAAGACAGCGTTGGTTTCTGTCTTCCATAAAGATGGTTTGGATGCCTTGTTGGCAAAATTGCATGCAGAAGGTGTGAAATTCCTTTCAACGGGTGGAACTCAAAAATTCATAGAAGAATTGGGATATCCTTGTCAGGCAGTAGAGGAAGTGACAACTTATCCTTCTATCCTGGGTGGTCGTGTGAAGACTCTGCATCCCAAAATTTTCGGTGGCATATTGGGACGTCGCGAATTGGAGAGCGACCGTAATCAAATGGCTCAATATGAGATTCCGGAAATTGATTTGGTAATTGTGGATTTATATCCGTTTGAAGATACAGTGGCGAGCGGTGCTTCAGAGGCTGATATTATTGAGAAAATTGATATAGGTGGAATTTCATTGATCCGTGCCGGAGCCAAGAATTTCAAAGATGTAGTGATTGTTCCAAGTAAGGCAGAATACGAGCCGTTGTTGAAGTTGATTGAGAAAAATGGTGCGCAAACCACTTTGGAAGAACGTCGTTGGTTTGCTACTCGTGCTTTTGGCGTCAGCAGCCATTATGATACCGCAAGTCATGCGTATTTTGCAGAGAAATAATACTGTAAGCAAGGTTGGATAAAACATAAATAAAAATGGGATTATTTTCATTTACCCAAGAAGTCGCAATGGACTTGGGAACAGCCAATACGATTATCATCAGTGATGGTAAGATAGTGGTGGACGAACCCTCTGTTGTTGCATTGGAGCATCTGACCAACAATGTTATTGCTGTTGGTAAGAAAGCAAAGTTGATGCATGAGAAAACGCACACCAATATACGAACAGTGCGTCCTTTGCGTGAAGGCGTGATCGCGGACTTCTATGCGTGTGAGCAGATGATTAAAGGGATGATAAAAATGGTACATACAGGTAATCGTCTTTTCTCTCCATCTTTGCGTATGGTTATCGGTGTACCTTCCGGATCGACAGAAGTTGAGTTGCGTGCTGTACGTGAGTCTGCAGAACGTGCCGGTGGACGTGAGGTTTATTTGGTTTATGAACCTATGGCTGCAGCTTTAGGTATTGGTCTTGATGTTGAGGCTCCTGAAGGAAATATGATTGTAGATATAGGTGGCGGCTCCACTGAAATTGTAGTTATCTCTTTGGGAGGATTGGTGTCAAATAGTTCTATACGTGTAGCTGGAGATGATTTGACTGCTGATATCCAGGAGTATATGAGTCGTCAGCATAATGTGAAGGTCAGCGAGCGCATGGCAGAGCGTATCAAGATACACGTGGGTGCGGCACTGACGGAATTGGGAGAGAATGCACCGGAGGACTATATCGTTGATGGTCCTAATCGAATTACAGCGTTACCCATGAAAGTACCCGTATGCTATCAGGAAATTGCACATTGTATGGAAAAATCCATCGCCAGAATAGAAACAGCCATCTTGACAGCATTGGACAATACACCGCCAGAATTGTATGCGGATATAGTGAAGAATGGTATTTATTTGACCGGTGGTGGAGCTTTGCTACGTGGATTGGATAAGCGATTGACAGATAAAATAAATATTCCGTTCCATATTGCGGAGGATCCGCTTCATAGCGTCGCGAAGGGTACCGGTATAGCATTGAAAAACGTAAATAACTTCTCTTTCTTGATGTAAGGAACACGTCAGAGGTGAAACGGATTTGAAGCGATGCTAACAAGATGGCCGGCATATATGGTGGTTTGTTCCTGTTAGCCTCGTTTCTTTTTTATAATTA
>JAGBUF010000121.1 GCA_017630975.1 Paraprevotella sp.
GTCCCGGCCACATGAACGTCAATTGGGGATATCGTGTAAGCGATGGATTCGGTTATCATGAAATGCTACAATTCTCTGAAGACCTCGGTGCAGAACCGCTTTTCGTATGTAATATAGGATTAGGACACGGATGGTTCCAACCCTACACCGACATTGACGAGTACATTCAGGAAGCACTCGATGCTATCGAATATGCCAACGGTGATATAACAACGCCCTACGGTAAACTACGCGCAGAGAATGGACACCCGGAACCATTCAACCTACGACTTCTTGAAATCGGTAATGAAAATTACAATTTCGTATCTTGGGACAATGGCGACCAAAGTGACCATTATGCCGAACGATATGCAACATTCTATAAAGCCATCAAAGAGAAATATCCGGACATGATTCTGATAGGTAACGTTGAGTCATGGGCTACGGACGACCCGACATGGAGAAACGGTAACCCCGTCGAGATTGTGGATGAGCATTACTATAGAAGTACCGAATGGTTCCGACGCCAATATAACAAGTACGACAATTACAATCGCAATGGTTATAAGGTGTATGCCGGAGAATATGCAGTAACCAGCGACTTTGGTGCATGGGGAAATCTTAACGCGGCGCTTGCTGAAGCCATCTACATGGCAGGTATGGAACGCAACTCCGATGTTTGCGTCATGGCATCTTACGCCCCTCTCTTTTGTAATGAGAACCACGCATGGCCATGGATGCCGGACATGATAAGATTTAATTCCTACTCGGCTTTTGGAACGCCGGGCTATTGGGTACAGAAACTGATGGCAAACCATATAGGACATCAAAACATCACTTGGGAAGAAAAAGGTAACACCAATAATGTCCGTGATACACATTTTGGTTTGAGTTCATGGGGCACCTCCGTAACATACGACAACATCGTCATAAAGGACAAATACGGGGTAAAGACTTACTCAACCGATTTCTCCGATGCCGATGCTTACCAATTGGACTGGAATGCGACCGGCGGCACATGGAACATCAACAACGGAGCATTGAATCAAACAAGTTCTACAATGTATGGTAACTGTAACGTATGCTACAATTTAACCGGAGAGGATTGTACCATTGAGTTGGATGCCACCAAAAACAGCGGTGCAGAAGGATTTCTCATTGCATTCAGTTACAACGACCCCAACAACTATGTTTGGTGGAACATCGGCGGTTGGAACAATACACGGCATGCCATTGAACAATGTGTGGACGGCGTAAAACAATCTTTAGCGGAAAAGGGAGGTAGCATCGCCACCGGACAAAAGTACCGTCTGAAAATTGTCAAGTCAAGCGATCAGGTATATTGTTACATCGGCGACTCACTCTATCATCAAGTGGGATTGATAGATACGAAAAAGGTATTCACCTGTGCTGCTCTTAATGAAACTGAGGACGAACTGATTGTAAAATTGATTAACCCCTACGGTGCACCACAAGAAACGAGTCTTAATTTCTCTGATTTTGAGCTCGACGGCGCAGTCAAATTAGAAGTGCTGACAAGTGGCAGTGGCAATGATGAAAATATCATGCAAAACCAGTTTGTTGTCAGTCCGAAATCATCTACATTCACCCCCGTAAGTAAAGATAATAAGGGTTTTGTTTACAAAGTTCCGGCATACTCTTTGAACGTACTGCGCATACCGGTAACTCATGTCAGCGAAGAAGTGAAGACTGAGGAGGATTCCGATAATGAGGGTTGGGAAGACATCACACACAAAGTTGTCAATAGTGATTTCTCAGAAGGCCAAAAGGGTTGGACCGGCACTTTTTCGGCCGCAAATGGTAATGTAGCAGAATTTTTCAACACCACTTTCAATAGTTATCAGGAACTGACCAATATGCCTGCCGGCGAATACAAGTTAGTCATTGATGGATTCTATCGTTATGGAGGTATTGAGAAGGCATACAATGCACACGTAAATGGTACGGAGCGATTAAATCCTGTCTATTACATGATTATGGATGGAAAGTCTGCATCCAAACCTTTCATGTCACTATACGATGAGAGTTCTCCTTTTGCTTATGCACCATCTTACACCTATCCGGACAATGTCACTTCTGCAAACATTGCTTTCAATTTTAAGGATGCATACCATAACGCTCCCGTCATTAAAGAACTGAGTACAGAAGGGGGTACCATCCGAATCGGAATGAGCAAATCCGCTAAAGTTGATATTGATTGGACTTGTTTTGACAATGTAAAACTCTATTATCGTCCTTTAGGAACAGGTATTACGGAAGTGAAAAAGGAGAGCATAAAAGCCACTGATGAGATTTACGACCTGACAGGTCGAAGAGTAATCAGTCCTCGAAAAGGCATCTATATTAAAAACAACAAGCTGCAATTGATCAAATGAGAACAAAACTTATAGCAATATTGGCTTTAGCATTGTGCATATCATGCACCGACGAAAGCTTGACCGCACTTGACGTCAGTATGCAGTCAAGTACACAAAAGATGACACGCATCATCGGTAATCATGAATTAGGAAACAGTTCCATCACATTGTTGCTAAATAAAAAAGATAGTGGCTACGTTGCTTCATTGAAATGCTACGGACAGGAATATCTTCCGGAACATCATGGAATGATTACATTGCAAGTATGGAGCGCAGATCTCTCTTCTTCATCATGGTGCTCACAACCATACGATAGCGCCGTTGTCAATCCCTCGGGTGACTCACTCATAGCATATACTACGATTACATCGGCGAAACGAAGCAAATTCTTTGTTACCGACACTTACACCTACTCTCCAGAGCGTGGGACTGTACGTTTGTCTCGCGACATCAATGTCACTCGTAAGAATAATGCCGATGGTGCATTCAACAGCTACGTCATGAATCGTAAAGCATCGGAACAGCAATACACAATGAATGAATACTACGTACCTTCACTGATCTTCATCGATGGTAGCAACATGACGACGGCATCGATAGGTTCAAATTGGATGGAGGATTGGATTCTGGCACGCGAAGAACGTATGGGATTACCGCTCGTCATGATGCGTGACAAGGAGACACAGATTTCACTTTCTATCATAGACCACAACCTCAATCCCAAAACGCTCTCCAGCGATTGGGGAAACAACCACCAAATTTCACCCTACTTCAATTATGCCTCAATGGGCTATAACTTGACTGGTAACGCACCGGCTCTGACCTATTGTTATCCGGGTAGCGAAGGCGAAAGGAGCTATTCCGATGGTGGAGGACATGCGGAAAAAGTATGGGCACGTCGCAGCACAACTCTAAATAAAGGTGTGCATCAGAAATATGACATAGAGTTTTTCGCTTCCAAAAACAAGAATTTTGCTGAGGCGCAACGTGATCACTGGCGCACTGCTTTTGACCTCTATTCACCCGAAGAATTGGATGTAGACAGCAAAGAGGTGCTTGAAGCAAGTATTGAAACGCTCGACCACTATTGGTTGAAGTCCGAGAATGCTCCGGGATTTCCTTTCTCTGTCTTTGTGGATAATGGTGAGGTACACGAAACATCCTTTGACATGGGATTTGTCGGCATGCAGGCCTCATGTGGATATTATCTTTACCGCTACGGACTTGATCATAACAACGAAATCTATCGCAAAAAAGGCGAACAGATTCTTGATTTCTGGGCAAACAACAGTGCCAACGAAGTAGGTATGCCAAGAATATGGTACGACATTGCACCATGGAACTCATGGCGCAACAGCAATGACCTTCGTAATATGCAAGGAGGTATGGAGGCGATGATTCTGGCATGGTCGTGTGCCGAGGCTCATCATCCCGGCAGTCATGCCAACTGGTTGAGATATTGCAAGAACGCAGCTGACTGGATGATCAAGCAACAACAAAGCGACGGTAGTTTTCCAAAGTCTTACTATAATGATGGCAATGTGGCAGATGCCGGTTCGTACTTGACCAGCAACATCATCCGTTTCTTGAGCAATATGTATGGTGCCACTCGTAAACCTTCCTACTACGATGCTATCGTTAAGGCTGCAGATTGGTGTTTGCAACACATTCACAACGACTATAAATATATTGGCTCTGTTATAGATAATCCTTATATCAAGGATAGAGAAAGCGGACAAAAGATGATTGAGGCAATGCTTGCGGCTTACGACTTGACAGGCAACGACAAGTATTTGGAGGCGGCAAAGCAAGCGGCTTACTACACTGTCAGCTACATGTACGCTTGGAACATTCCATGGGAGACCGGTACGACGCTCAACATGCCATGGCCCTTGAAGAAATCCACCGTGGGCATCACGATTATCGCAACAGGACATTCCGGTGCCGATTGCGGTTTCTCCTACAATTCATTTGAGTACCTGCGTTTGTACAAC
>JAGBUF010000122.1 GCA_017630975.1 Paraprevotella sp.
CAGCCTTGAGCAACTGATCGACGCGAGGCACATATTTGCCCGACGACTGCCACATATCTCTGAAAACCAGACTGAATTTTATTTCTTTCATAGTATTTTGTTTTATATTTATTCTGTTAGATTTTTTCAACTTTAGTCACTTTCCCTTTTCCGCCAGTTATCATCTTCACGGTTTCTGCTATCACCAAAGCGTCGACAGCATCAATGGGCTTAGAGGCATCTGACGGTCGCTGAGCGGTTTTTTCCTCCTCGGCAGGTATAAAACGATTGATAAATAAGATGAGATATTTGCTCAAGAGAATGAGCAGCATCAAGACTACAAAAACAGTAGTCATTCCGACAAGAGCGAGCAAAAGCCCGAATTGTAGATTTTCCATTTTTCAACAAATTAGGTTTAAGGAAAAGTAAAAGTAAGAAAGATATTTGAAAAAACGAAAGAAAAAAGAAAAAATATGGGGTCAGAGACTGACCCCATACACAAAATGGACAAATTGAACATTCTAACGAATGAACAAAAGTTCGCGATATTTAGGAAGCGGCCAAAGAGAGTCGTCCACAATCAATTCCAATTTATCAATCTGATAACGAATGTCTTCAAGTTTCGGTTCCACCTTGTCGTGATAGGCAATTGCCTTTTTGTGTTCATCCTCAATTTTGTTGACTTGCTTGCGCACATTGACAAGTTCTTCCACCTGACTTTCTATCAGAGATGTGCGCTCCGCTATTTCTTCTATCAGTTTGATGTTGCGCGAAGAAAGTTTCTTGGCATGGTCGGCAGGGAATATGTCGGCTACATCTTTTACATTCTTCAGCAATTGCGACTGGTAGTGTGTGGCTACCGGAATGATGTGATTCATAGACAAATCGCCTAGCACACGCGCCTCTATCTGAATTTTCTTGGTGTATGTTTCCCATTTGATTTCATTACGCGCTTCAATTTCGTAACGCTTGAATACGTTGGTGAGTTCAAACATCGTAACGCTTTGTTCGTCCAAATAACGATCGAAGATAAGTGGACAACTGCGCTCGGTGTCCAAACCTCTGCGCTTTGCTTCTTCTTGCCATTCCTGTGAGTAACCGTTACCATCGAAATGGATAGGTTTACAAGTCTTGATATCTTCGCGAATTACTTGGAGAATGGCTTTTGTCTTGTCCTCCCCCTCGGCAATCAACGCATCCACACGTTCCTTGAAATGGATGAGTGCTTCCGCTACGGCAGCATTCAAGGCAATCATAGCAGCTGCACTATTGGCTTGTGCTCCCACGGCACGGAACTCAAAACGATTTCCGATGAAAGCAAACGGAGATGTACGGTTGCGGTCGGTATTGTCAATGAGTAATTCCGGTATCTGTGGGATGTCCAGTTGCATACTGTGCTTGCCACCCACATTGATTAACTCCTCTTCGGTGGAATTTTCCAAGTGATCAAGGATGTCGCTCAGTTGTTTTCCGAGGAAAGATGAAATGATGGTAGGAGGTGCTTCAAAACCACCTAAACGATGAGCATTGGTGGCACTCATGATGGATGCTTTGAGCAATCCGTTGTGACGGTAGACAGCCATCAATGTCTCTACGATGAACGTAATGAAACGTAAGTTGTCTTCGGGCGTCTTTCCCGGTGAGTGGAGCAATATGCCGGTATCTGTAGCCAACGACCAGTTGTTGTGCTTACCTGAGCCGTTAATGCCGGCAAAAGGTTTTTCGTGTAACAAACAACGGAATCCGTGTTTGCGGGCGATGCGTGTCATCAGGGACATCAGCAACATGTTGTGATCGATGGCAAGGTTCATCTCCTCGTATATCGGTGCCAATTCAAATTGGTTGGGAGCCGCTTCGTTGTGGCGGGTTTTGCAAGGGATGCCCAATTCCAACGCCTGGATTTCCAAATCTTTCATGAACTCAGCCACACGTCCGGGGATTGAACCGAAATAATGGTCGTCCATCTGTTGATTTTTTGCAGAGTCATGTCCCATTAGCGTACGTCCCGTCATCAACAGGTCGGGGCGTGCTGCATAAAGGCCCTCGTCTACCAAAAAATACTCCTGTTCCCAACCCAAGTTGGTGATGACTTTTTTTACATTGGGGTAGAAATAGTGGCATACGTCTGTCGCAGCCTTGTTAAGTGCATGTAATGACTTTTTCAGTGGGGCCTTGTAATCTAAAGCCTCGCCGGTATATGCAATGAAGATGGTGGGAATCATGAGGGTGTCACCGATGACAAATACCGGTGATGCAGGGTCCCAAGCGGAGTAACCACGTGCTTCGAAAGTGGAGCGGATTCCTCCGTTGGGGAACGATGAGGCATCCGGTTCCTGTTGTACGAGCTGTTTCCCGGAAAAGACTTCAATCATACCACCTTGGTTGTCGTGTTCCACAAAGGCGTCATGTTTCTCGGCTGTTCCTTCGGTCAGCGGTTGAAACCAATGTGTGCAGTGTGTTACGCCCAGTTCCATAGCCCAACGTTTCATACCGTCCGCCACGATGTCCGCCGTCTTCAGGTCCAATGTCGCTCCATTGTCAATAACGTCGCACATTTTTTCATAGACATGCGTAGGAAGGTATTCCTTCATTTTCTTGCGGGTGAAAACATATTTGGCAAAGAATTCGGATGGGCGTTCTTGCGGTGTTGGTGTTTCAATGGCTTTCTTCTTGAAAGCTTCGCCTACCACTTCAAATCTTAATGACGATGACATAGTTTTTATCCTTTCAGTGTTTGTGTTGTTCTTAATCAATAAAACGGCGTGAGAGTGGGGCGAACTCCTCAATACGTCTGTCGCGTAAGAAAGGCCACCAACGTCGTACATTCTCAGAGCGTTCCATATCAATCTCTACCACCATATTCTCCGGTGCATCCTTTCCGGCGCGAGCGATGATTTCACCTTGTGGTCCTGCCACAAAACTGCTACCCCAGAATTGAATACCATTGGTCTGGCCAGATGGGTCTGGTTCATGACCGACACGATTAACGGCAATTACGGGCAATCCGTTGGCAACGGCATGACCGCGTTGCACGGTGGTCCATGCCTCGCGTTGGCGTTCCTGTTCTTCCGGAGTGTCGCTACTTTCATAACCAATGGCAGTAGGGTAGATCAGTAGTTCTGCACCTTGAAGAGCCATGAGGCGTGCTCCTTCTGGATACCATTGGTCCCAACACACTTGTACGCCTAATTTGCCGATGGAAGTCTGTATGGGATGAAAACCCAAATCACCAGGAGTGAAGTAGAACTTTTCGTAATAAGCAGGGTCATCGGGGATGTGCATTTTACGGTATGTACCGGCAAAGCTTCCGTCAGTGTCGAATACAACAGCGGTATTGTGGTACAGACCAGCAGCTCTTTTCTCAAAAAGTGATGTGACCAACACGATACCAAATTGTTTCGCCAGTTCACCATAGAAACCGGTAGAAGGGCCGGGTATGGGTTCAGCCAAATCAAATTGGGTGGTGTCTTCCGTCTGACAGAAGTACAATGAGTTGTGCAGCTCTTGCAACACGACGAGTTGTGCTCCTTGACGACATACCTCTTCGATATTTTGAGCCAAGCGGAGCATGTTCTCCTTGATGTCGGCTGTATTGTTTTGTTGGATAAGTCCTACTTTAATCTTTCTCATATATAATAGTTGATTATTCTTGTGATGTGTTCAAAACGGTAATCGGGAATTGCATGGTGCAACAATGTAATGAACCGTGTTGTTTGATAAGCGGGCGGCAATCTATACCCACAATCTCATGTTTGGGGAATGCCTTTTGCAAGGCTTTGATGGCCTGTTCATCATGGATGGGTTGGTTGTAAGTAGGCATCAATACCGCCTTGTTGACCACGAGGAAG
>JAGBUF010000123.1 GCA_017630975.1 Paraprevotella sp.
GTAGGCAATAAGCGAACAATAAACTTAAAAGTGTGATTCGTTTCATGACACGTTATTCATCGTAATCTCTTCTATGAGTTTTTATAGAGGTCCTTTATGGGGTGTCTCATAATATGTTAAAGAAAGAATTATAATGCCGACTCCTTTTTATAAAATGAAATCATTTCATCTCTTTTAAACGTACTGAATACATTTCCACCCCCAAATACACCCAACGGGATGGGATAAATTCAAAATAAGTATGTTTTGTAGTGTTTATTTTTATGAATGTAGTCTCGCCTGCAAGTCGACCCATAATTTTCAACCTATGCTTTCCTGGCTTGGGATCCTTAATTACAATGTCAAATCCAGAAGAAAGTGTTCCTCCCCCTATTAATTCTTTATCCATATACACCTCAATAATATTATCATTATGTTTTTCTTTGCTGGCTTGAAATCCAGAAGGCATAAAAAATCTTAATTCTCCTTCTGAAACACTAGTTGTTTCCTCTTTTACAGAATTGTTTACTATTGCAGTTTTAGCTCCTTTAAAAACATCTGAAGTCACTGGCGAGACAATATCTAAAAGTTCGGACTCATTTACTATTTTGAATTTTTGTCGTTCAACAGTAGCCGTTTTAACATCTATCATCTTAACGGTAAGCATTCTCCGATTTCCAGTCTTTGTAACAACAGATACGATTACCTTAGACGCACCTGATAACTTACCGATTTCTGTCGCCTGAGTATCATCAACTGCGCCACTATTTGAAAATTTCTGCTCAGCCATTACTTTATCAAGTAAAGAACGCTCTACTATACTATAAGTACCTAAATTCACAACGGTCGAACTGATTATCTCACGAATTGCAATTTTCGTTCCATCATCCGTAACTCCACTAAAGGTGGGGTCCAAAATAGCTACTCTTGGTTTTTCTTGCGCAATGCCATACAACGATATCACGATGGCAAATAAGAATAATGTAATCTTTTTCATTGTTTTATATTTTCAATTAATATTGGCGATAGTTCTTTCTTTACATTTTTATAAGCCACACGTGCAGCTTCCGCATATCCTAAAGTATGCCCTCCCTTGACTGAAATTTCATCCTCATAGATGCATTGGTCTGTTGCTGTTTTGGTAATAGAAATTGCCGCATCAATATAGGAGAAATAAGTCTTCACTCCACCTACCACCGGATTATTCCCATTCCTATTTGAACAATCTATTGTGATAACAAAATCAGCGTCCATGGGATTGATGGTAAAACTACAATTCGTTTTGGCTAAATCAGCTTTTAGCTCGTTGGCAATCTTTGTATATCGGTTCCCGTTGAGTTGAGCACTACAAGAAAGGTATACAATTGTTCCATGTTGCAAGTCTGTAATCATACTTTTGAACGTTTGTTCACGTCTTGAGAATTGAGTATGCCAATCCGAATATTCAGTTTCAGGAATCTCATAGATATTCAACCAATACAGAGGTTCTTCTACGGATTTGAACAAATATAGGTTCTGTTCTAAAACGTTTTTTGCTTTATTTTTAAAACCATTTTTTATTAGGTTATTAGCTTCTTCAATAACATTATCAGATTTACTTAACACATTCAACAATTCTTTTTCATAATAATCACGTGCAACTCTTTTTTCTACATAAGCTATCGCATGTCCTTGTTTTGTTGTAGGATTATATGTATATAATGTTCGCAACAGTTTTACATTTACATCTGTTGAAAATGAAGCATTTGAACTATAATGTATAGAAGTACGCCCATTAACCGCTTGTTTATTAATTTGCGCATAATTTTGAATGCGCACTTCAATTTGTTTTGCAAGATTTGTCCTCGCCGTATTGAGCAAATGTTCTTCAAATCTTGTCTTCGACATGTTTTTCTCGTTTTCCTCACTTGCTATGCTATACAAATATCCCTCCGAAGTGTACATTCTCCACTCCGGAGGATAATTCTGCGCAAAAGAATTGCATAGATTTGTGATGACAAGAAGTAATAAAACTAATTGTCTCATATTATTATTTATTAATTACCTCTTGCTGCATCCATTATAGACTTATTTGTCTGTATAAAATTCTCTAACTCCTCTCCACTCATGTCTGAAGGTTTAAAACTACCGGCTGTATTTAAAAGGTTTATAAAATATTCACCTCTCACACCAACTTTTGCTGTCGCTGTGTACATCTTCGTGGATTGGCTATATTCGACAACAGTCTCTCCATAAGGTTCACAAGCCTTGGTTAAACTCTGAGAAAATTGTTCCCAATGAGAAGTAAGAGCCTGTTGTACTTTCCCATTGACCGCAATATTACCTCTTTCTGAACGAGTTTGAACTGCTTGATTCATAACTTTGCTTATGGTAGCATACGCTTCACTTTGCGCTTGTTCAATAGCAACTTGTTTATTATCCGCAACACCAATTCCTGCATACCATTTATACGGACGTTTAATTAATTCTGTACCATCCTCGCTTAATGCTTCAGAGATATCCATACCTTGAAGTTTAAGAGTTTCAACTTGCACTTTTTCGCCTGTCAATGATGTTTTTGTTTGTTGATCGGATACAAAATTTTGCCCTACAGGTTGACTACTTTTGCATGACATCATGAATGTTGTTAGCACAAACGAACACAGTAATAAATTTATCTTCTTCATAAGTCCTTTTCGACTTATAGCCACCCTGATTCAGTCTGAATTATAATGTTTATAAATGAAGGACGTGGGAAGCTCTACTGTCTGTTTATCCCGATGTAGGGCTCTCGCATCGCCTTTGCCAAGGATAAACAACTCGAGTTAGCCCACGTCGTGACATATTGTAAAACCTCCACCTATTAAAATAGGTAAGACACAATACACCCAATGTGGACGCTTCGGTTGCGTTTCTTCTTGGCTTTGAATTTGCGAGATTCTACATCAGAAGAAAACGTTCGTAAACGTCCTTTTACCAATAAAATGATACCCCATCTTGCCCTTGTGGACTAACTGAGATGTTGCAAAGATAAACATTAAAACATTTCCTGCCAAAAAATATTTAAAAAAGCATAAAGCAACAAATCCACCATTAAATTATTGCACGAAAATAAAAAATGAGTTACTTTTGTTCAACAAGAATTTAATAATCATTTTAACTATAAAAATATGGCAGATTCAAAAATTATTCTTGACGAAGCACAAGAGAAAATGGACATGGCGATTATGTACTTGGACGATGCTTTGGCACATATCCGCGCAGGAAAGGCTGATGTTCGTTTACTGGACGGTATTCGCGTTGATTCTTATGGTAGCATGGTACCTATCAACAATGTGGCTGCAGTAAACACTCCGGATGCACGTAGCATCGCCATCAAACCATGGGACAAAAGCATGTTCCGCATCATCGAGAAAGCTATCATAGACTCAGATTTAGGTATCACTCCGGAAAACAACGGAGAGATCATCCGCATCGGTATCCCTCCATTGACCGAGGAACGCCGTAAACAACTGGCAAAACAATGCAAGGCTGAATGTGAAACAGCCAAAGTCAGTGTCAGAAACGCTCGTCGCGATGCTATTGATGCTTTGAAAAAAGCAGTAAAGGATGGTATGCCCGAGGATGAACAAAAGAACTCAGAAGCTAAATTGCAGAAAGTTCACGACAAATACATCAAGCAAATTGATGATTTGTATGCAGCAAAAGACAAAGAAATCATGACCGTCTAATGCGTGGATTAGTCGTTCGTAATACAGGAAGTTGGTACGTTGTCCGCACGGACGACGGCCAACTTTTTGATTCTAAGATAAAAGGCAACTTCCGTCTGAAAGGAATCAGAAGTACGAATCCGGTTGCTGTTGGTGATTATGTACAAATTATCGTAAACGCAGAGGGGACAGCTTTCATCACAGAGATTGAAGACCGCAAGAACTATATCATCCGTAAAGCTTCCAACCTCTCCAAACAAAGTCATATCATCGCTGCGAATATAGATCAAGTTTTTCTGATTGTCACTGTCAGCCATCCTGAGACATCCACCACTTTTATTGATCGTTTCCTGGCTTCAGCCGAGGCTTATCGTATCCCCGTTGCACTCATCTTTAACAAAACAGATTGTTATGATGAGCAGGATACCAACTATATGGAGGCGATGATTCATTTATACACCTCTATTGGATATAAGTGTTTCCAATGCTCAGCCCTACACAACGAAGGCATTGGTGTTTTGGAAGAAGAGCTCAAATACAAGAAAACGCTGTTTTCCGGCAATTCAGGTGTAGGTAAATCAACACTTCTCAATGCTCTGATTCCGGATTTGAATGTCAAGACAGCGGAAATATCCACCACACATGACACCGGCATGCACACCACGACATTCAGTGAAATGTTTGACCTACCTAAAGGCGGCCAAATCATTGACACTCCGGGCATCAAAGGATTTGGAACATTTGATTTTGAAAGGGAAGAAGTAGGACATTACTTCCGTGAGATTTTCAGAATATCTGCCGACTGCAAATATAGTAATTGTTCCCACACCCGCGAGCCTGGATGCGCTGTGCTGAAAGCTGTTGAAGAGCACATCATCAGTGAAAGTCGCTACAACTCATACCTCAGCATGTTGGAGGACAAAGAAGAAGATAAATACAGACAAGGTCATTAAAACAGATTCTTATGGAAATACTCATTATCACTGCTTTATTTCTATTATGCGCCATTTTTATGACTATTGAAATATTCATCGTTCCAGGCATCAGCCTGGCCGGTATCGCAGCATTGGCCTGCATGATTATTGCCAACTATATCACCTTTAGTTTGTTTGGCACAGCCGTCGGTGGATGGGTATTGATAGCATCCATTATTTTTTGTAGTCTGTTGGGAGTGTGGGCTGCCCGCTCAAAATTTTTAGAAAAATATTGGCTTCATAAATCTATTGACTCCACTGCAGCCACTACAGAACAACTTTCTGTAAAGGTAGGCGAAGAAGGGACATCCATCACACGTTTGGCACTCATTGGGAATGCAGATATCAACGGCAATGTCATAGAAGTAAAATCTGCCGATGGTTTCATTGACGAAGGGACCCCCATCGTCGTAGTTCGAGTAGAAGAAGCACAAATTACCGTTAAGAGAAAATCATAAATTAAAATAAGCAATAATCATACAGTATGGAAACAATCAGCATTTTTGGTCCCGTAGCACTCGGAATCATAGCCATCATTATCCTATCTATCTTTTTTCATTTTGTACCCTTTTTCCTTTGGTTATCAGCCAGAGTATCAGGAGTAAACATCTCACTCATCCAACTATTTTTAATGCGTATACGTAATGTACCTCCCGGTATCATCGTACCCAGTCTCATCGAAGCACACAAAGCGGGATTGAAGAATATCACTCGCGACAATTTGGAAGCACATTACATGACAGGCGGACACGTGCAGAGAGTGGTACACGCCTTGGTTTCTGCCTCTAAAGCAAACATTGATTTGCCTTTTGAAAAAGCAACCGCCATCGACCTTGCCGGCCGCGATGTTTTTGAAGCAGTACAAACATCTGTCAACCCTAAAGTGATTGACACTCCACCGGTTGCCGCTGTGGCCAAGAACGGAATCCAACTCATCGCCAAGGCACGCGTTACAGTGCGTGCCAACATCCACCAATTAGTGGGAGGAGCAGGCGAAGACACCATCCTTGCTCGCGTTGGAGAAGGTATCGTTTCATCTATCGGTTCAGCTGAGAATCATGAACAAGTATTGGAAAATCCGGATTCCATTTCTAAATTGGTATTAAAAAAAGGACTTGATGCCGGTACGGCCTTTGAGATTCTTTCTATTGACATTGCAGACATTGATGTCGGTAAAAATATTGGTGCAACTTTACAAATAGACCAAGCTAATGCGGACAAGAATATCGCTCAGGCTAAAGCTGAAGAACGTCGTGCTATGGCTATTGCCGCTGAACAGGAGATGAAAGCAAAAGCACAGGAGGCACGTGCAGAAGTTATCCAAGCAGAGGCTGAAGTACCTAAAGCCCTAGCACAGGCTCTTCGAGACGGCAATATGGGATTTATGGACTATTACAAATTAGAGAATCTAAAGGGTGATACCGCCATGAGAGAGAATATCGGTAAGCTAACGAAGGACAATATTTCCCAAGCATTGAAATAACACCCCGATAAATTATATACAATATCGCCCCTGAAACTTTTAGATTTCAGGGGCGATGTCGTTTTATATCAAATCGTTCCGTTTTCTCATCAAATCTTTGTAAAAAACGTGCAAGCTACGTTCATACCGCAAGATAACCCCAAAATGAAAGGATTAAAATTCTTGTCTTTTGACAAAACAAAATATCTTTGCAAAAGATAAATCCTAATATTCACTAAAAAGAAAAAC
>JAGBUF010000017.1 GCA_017630975.1 Paraprevotella sp.
TAACGGAAAACGAGTAGACTTGTTTTTGTTTGACAAGGACGAAATCGCAGCCGGTAAAAGTATTTATCAGATTGCCCGTCAGCCTAAGCTTCACGTTTCATCAGAAATTTTTGGCGACCGCAGGGGCGATTTGATGTTGCTCATCAACGGTATGCCGCTGTTCCATATTGAATTGAAAAACACTCCCGTAAAAGTGGAGCAGGCATGCAATCAGATTAGCAAATATATGAAGCATGGTGTGTTTACCGGATTTTTCTCTCTTGTTCAGGTTTTCGTCGCTATGACACCTGAGGAAACCTTGTATTTTGCAAACCCCGGACGTGATCGCGAATTCAATTCTGATTACTATTTCCACTGGGGCGACTTTAACAATAAGTATATCAATGGTTGGGAAGAAATTGCGGAAAAATTCCTTTCTATTCCTATGGCGCACCGTTTGATTGGTTATGGCACCATTGCTGATGGAACAGATAACATCCTAAAGGTTATGCGTAGTTACCAGTATCATGCTGCATATAAAATCTACTCTCAAGTAGTAAAGCGCAGTGACTGGGACGATGGACAGCAAAAAGGCGGTTATGTGTATCATACTACCGGCAGTGGTAAAACCATGACCAGCTTTAAGTGTGCCCAGTTGATCAAATCGTCCGGCAAGGTTGAGAAGATCATTTTCCTGATGGACCGCAACGAGCTTTGGAAGCAGACCTACGATAACTATCGTAATTTTTCTGATTGCGATGATATTGAGGATACTGCAAGTGCTAACAGTTTGCTCGCAAAATTAGAAAGCGATATGCCCAATTTACTTATCGTTACATCTATCCAAAAAATGAGCATTCTTACCACGGTTGCACCTACTCCTCATGCGGGACGCATTGCGAAAATTCGCGAGAAAAAGTTGGTGTTTATTATTGACGAAGCACACCGTTCAACGTTTGGTACAATGCTTCGTGATATCAAATTAACTTATCCGAAAGCTATGTTCTTCGGTTTTACCGGCACACCGATCATGGATGTAAATGCTATTGATGGTATTACCACCGATGGTTTGTTTGGTGAGTGTTTGCATAAGTACGCAATTACCGAAGGTATCCGTGATAAGAACGTGTTGGGTTTCAAACCTTCCAAGGTAATGACATTTGATGAAGAAGATTTCCGCGAAAAGGTTGCTCTGATAAAGCTTGGCAAAGCATGTGTTGAAGAACTTACCGACGAGGAATTTGCAAAATATCATACGTTGGTTTCTCGTGATATGGTTGAGGTGGAATCAGATGTCGGTAACGGCCTTTATTCTGATGACGACACAGGAAGATCCCACCGCGAAAATGTTGTGAAGGATATTCTGAGCAAATGGGAGCGCATTAGTTTCCGTGGAAAGTTCCATTATATTTTGGCGACCGCGTCTATCCGTGAAGCCATTGAGTATTACCGCTTGTTAAAGAACAATGACAAGGGGTTGTTTGTTACTGCTGTTTTTGATCCACATACAGATAATGAAAGTGACGATATCTTCAAGGATGAAGGTGTCGAAGAAATCCTTACAGATTATAACGATCATTTTGGTTTTCGTTTTACAGTCGGTACGTATCGTAGATTCAAGGACGATGTTTGCTTACGCCTTGCGCACAAAGAGCCGTACAAAGATATTGATACAAGAAGAGAAGAAGCAGTTAATATTGTTATCGTTGTCAATCAGCTGCTTACAGGATTTGACTCCAAATGGATTAACACTCTGTATCTGGATAAAGTGATTGAATACGAACAGTTTATTCAGGCGGCGTCGAGAACAAACCGACTTCATGGATTTGAAAAGCAATACGGTATTATAAAGTACTGTAGAAAACCATACACTATGGAGAAAAATGCCGAAGAAGCTTTGAAGTTGTATGCAGAGACTGGCTATTCAA
>JAGBUF010000124.1 GCA_017630975.1 Paraprevotella sp.
ATGTACGGAATAAGTACAAAAAGTAGATATACGAATAATATCAGGTAAGTATAAATGCTATGCCATCCCAACAATAACACAGCGGGTAATACAAACAAAGCGACAGTCAACAAGCCTACCAATAAGAAAAGAGCCGATTTCATAAAGAATTTCTTGGATGATCTTTTCGCATCATTTATCTTGCAGACCGGCCAAGCCCCCTGTTCTGAATATTTGCTCAACACATCAAATAATTGAGACATAAAACTCCCCTCGCTCTCTACGAATAGTGCCAACAACACACACGCACCTGCTATTAACATTGCTGGCGAAGCATCAAACCGATAAGAGGAATATGGCAATGGATAAAAATATGTTTCAAGAACCAATAGTATTCCGAAGAACACACAAGATAATAACGAAGGAGAAAGATATCTCAATAAATCAATTACGTGACGTGTGCCCAATTTGAAACCTTGATCCAAGCAACCCAAATAACTCCGCACCTTATAAATTGGCGCATCGGCATTGTTTTTCATCTCTTTCATCATCTAGAAAAAATTAAATTCATACAAAAATACATACTTTTTCCATTCTCAACTACATAAAAAATATCATTTCATATTTTTTTTCTAATTTTGTGACACAAATGATTTATTTCAACAAACATGAACGCAGAAGAAACCATCAGATGGGGATTCATCGGTTGTGGTGAGGTGACAGAAAAGAAAAGCGGACCGGCTTTTAATCTCATTAACGGTTCCAAAATAGAGGCGGTAATGAGTAGAAACAAAGAAAAAGCACGTTCCTATGCCGAAAGACATGGTATTAAAAAATGGTATACAGATGCACAAGAACTGGTGAACGATCCTAACGTCAATGCTGTATATATCGCCACTCCCCCATCATCACACGCCACTTTTGCTATTATGGCCATGAAAGCCGGGAAACCTGTATACGTGGAAAAGCCATTGGCAGCCAGTTACGAAGACTGCGGACGTATCAATAGGGTGTCACAACAAACCGGAGTGCCTTGTTTTGTGGCTTATTACCGCAGAAATCTACCCTATTTCCTGAAAGTCAAAGAACTCATACAACAAGGTGCCATCGGACGAGTGCTCAATGTGCAAATACGATTTGCTGTCCCGCCTCGTGACCTCGACTATAACAGTCAAGATTTGCCTTGGCGCGTACAACGCGACATTGCCGGTGGTGGCTATTTCTATGACCTTGCTCCACATCAACTGGATTTGCTACAGGAATTTTTCGGACCTATTATTAAAGCACATGGTTACTGCACCAATCGCGAAGGATTATATACAACTGAAGACAGTGTCAGTGCCTGCTTCCATTTTCCTGACGGACTGCCCGGTTCCGGTTCCTGGTGTTTTGTCGCTCACGAATCAGCCAAAACAGACCGCATAGAGATTATCGGCGATAAAGGACAAATCTGTTTTTCTGTATTCACCTACGAACCCATTGCCCTCCATACTGAAAAAGGACGTGAGGAAATCGTTGTGCCCAACCCTGAGCATGTGCAGTTGCCATTGATCCAAAACGTAGTAGAACATCTGCAGAAAACATCCGTATGCACCTGCGACAGCATCAGTGCTACCTCTGTCAATTGGGTGATGGACAAAATCTTAGGAAAGCTATAACCATGTTGAAAAAGGGAATTATATTGCTGGTTTTATGTTGTAGCTGTTGTTACATTTCCGCTGATGATTTCGCAACGGAAAAGTTTACCGACACCGACAGCGCATACGTAAAACCGAAAAAAGATAATATTATCAAACGGTTCATCAAGGCATTTAATGCCATGGATACCACATACATCACCCCCAACAAATACAACTGGGCTTTCATGCTTCAAAATACGAACAGTTTTGAGACATATTCATTGCATAGCAGAGAAATCAACCAAAAACTCTCCTTCTCACCGAAACCTGGCATCAAAATCGGACCGTATTTTGGATGGCGGTGGATTTTCTTAGGAACCACATTTGAAGTGTCGTCGCTCGGTGAAGGACATAAAGTGGAAAAAACTGAGTTTGAATTGAGTCTATACAGTTCCATGCTGGGTTGTGACTTGATTTACCGCAGAACCGGCAATGATTTCAAACTTCGCAAAGTAAAGGGGGCTGGCGAGGTGGCACAGTCCGTTGAAGGTCGCAGATTTGAGGGTATCAACGTTAATGTGACGGGCATCAATGCTTATTATATCTTTAATCATAAACGTTTCTCCTACCCTGCAGCCTTTGCCCAAAGCACTGTACAACGTAAAAGTTGCGGTTCATGGAAAGCCGGACTGTCATACACCCTACATGAATTGGAGTTTGACTACAATAAGTTACCCAATGAGCTGATCAGTGACAAAGCAAACGGAAGATTGAGCAACGATTTCAGAATCGACCAATTGAAATACCATGATTTCAGTGTCAGTTGCGGCTATTCATATAACTGGGTCTTCAAAAAGAACTGGTTGCTTTGTATGTCACTGACACCTGCTTTAGGCTACAAGCAGACAGCCACCGATGTGACAAAAATCGCTGAGACTACAACACAGAAAGAAATGCCAAAATTTGACTTTGATAATTTCAACGTCGACCTCATAGCGCGCGTCGGATTGGTATGGAACAATACGAAATATTTTGGCGGTATGTCATTGATTGTGCATAATTACAATTATCGGCACAATAAACTGACCATCAGAAACACTTTCGGAACACTCAATGTCTATTTAGGATTGAATTTCCACAAGCGCAAAGCATACAGATGAATCCATTGAACATCAATATTGAAGAACACCCGCTCGAACCCTTCCTGCCACACAATGCAAGACTTCTGATGCTCGGTAGTTTTCCGCCACAAAGGAAACGTTGGTGCATGGAGTTCTATTACCCCAACTTCATCAACGATATGTGGCGCATCGTAGGACATGTGTTCTTTGACGACAAGCACCATTTCGTAGATGAAAAGAACAAATGTTTTAAAAAAGATTGTCTTATTGATTTCCTGAACGAAAAAGGGATAGCATTGTTTGATACAGCAACAGCCATAAGAAGACTGCAAGACAATGCCTCTGATAAATTCCTTGAAGTGATTACACCTACAGATGTTCCACTTTTACTCAAGCAAATACCTCATTGCAAAGCAATTGCTACTACGGGGCAGAAAGCTACAGATATCATTTGTGAAACATTCAATATCCATCAACCCGCTATCGGATCATATTGCACATTTGTGGTGGATGAAAAGACGGTCAGACTATATCGCATGCCTTCCAGTTCTCGCGCCTACCCTATGAAGTTGGAAAAGAAATCCGACTTCTACCGCAAGATGTGGGAAGAAGTCGGAATCCTATAACCTAAATATCATTTTACTTAGCCGTTGATATACTATCACTCTTGGCTTCAGTCATATTTCCTGTCACATACAATCTCACCATTGCATCCTTTGAATTGGTGCGCACGGTGATACTCTTTTTGAAACGTCCGGGGTACTTTCCATGACCATTGTAAGTGATATCTATTTTACCTTGCTCACCTGGTTTGATTGGCATACGGGTATATGTAGGTACTGTACAACCACATGAGGCAATGGCTTGGTGTATCACCAAAGGGGCTGTTCCTTCATTGGTAAATGTAAAAGTACATGATACCACCGGATCACTTTCAGAAAAGGTTCCAAAATCATGTGTCGTCTTTTCAAATACAATTTGCGCTTCCTTGACATCCGACTTCATCTCTGTCACCTCATTCTGAGCAAAAACAGAACTAACTAAAACAGTTCCCAATATTACAGATAACAATATTCTCTTCATTTGTGCTTATTCTTTAAATTTATGCAAAAATAGGATGTTTATTTAAATAATAACAGCAATATGACGAAAAAATAGGATTTATTAGCACATCAAGCACCTTTTTCTTAACTTTGCGTCATTAACTACACAAATTATGTTGATATATAACACGACATTTCAAGCGGACAGCAAGGATGCGGAAAACTTAGTCATCTGGATACATCAATTATATATCCACAAAGCACAATAATCCGGATTATTAAGAAGCGCGAGACTGAGCAGAATACTCTCCCATCACGACGAAAACTCCGAATGTTTCTCATTGCAATTTGAAGTGGAATCATCGGCGCAGCTCCATGATTGGTACAAGAAGGACGGGCAATCGCTCCATTCAGAAATGCTCAAAACCTTTGATAATAAAGTCGTGGGGTTCACCACTTTAATGGAAGTTATTGAAGAATCATAAGAACACTTCTATGCCCAAAGCGGAGAAAATCATATTAGGGATAGACCCGGGTACAACCATTATGGGATATGGTGTACTACGGGTGTGTGGAAAGCAAGCCACTATGGAAACGATGGGGGTCATTGATTTGCGCAAATACACCGGTCCTTATCTGAAATTAGGACGAATTTTCGAACGTGTTACCGGGCTTATAGAATCGTATCTCCCCGACGAAATGGCTATCGAAGCTCCCTTTTTCGGGAAAAATGTGCAGAGTATGTTGAAATTGGGACGGGCACAAGGGGTTGCCATTGCCGCTGCTATTCAACGCGACATACCTATTACAGAATATGCTCCGCTTAAAATCAAAATGGCCATTACCGGTAACGGACAAGCCAGCAAGGAACAGGTGGCCGGTATGTTGACGAGAATGTTACATATCAAAGCCGAAGACATGCTCCCTTACATGGATGCTACGGATGGGTTGGCTGCCGCTTATTGTCATTTCCTGCAAATGGGATCACCGGAAATAGAGAAAAAATACAGTGATTGGAAGGATTTCATCAAAAAGAATCCGAAAAAGGTAAAAGGAACTATCAATTCATAACAAATGCAAAAGGTAATAGAGATTGTGGATGGTGTGACACGCCACCCATTGTATCGTATGAAAGAGCCTGTCAATCTCTGTATCAGAAAGGGAGAGCAAACAGCAATCGTTGGCGAAAACGGGAGTGGGAAAACACGACTCATTGACATCATCACAGGGCGTTATCCTCTACTAATGAATGAAGTGAATTACGATTTCTCACCTTCTTTACTTAAACTTGCCAGCGAAAACATCAAATACATTTCGTTCAGGGATTCATACGGTGATACCGATACCGGTTATTATTACCAACAAAGATGGAACCAGCATGACATTGATGAAAACACCCCAACCGTAAGGGCGTTGTTAGATAAAGCATATGCTTCCATTGAAAAGCATGTCGGTTACGGACTGACGGATGAAGAGAAGGAAAGCGCACAACTGCAACGAGTCGCATTGAGAGAAAAACTCTATACAATGTTCCACCTGGACGACCTTCTTGACGAATATATCATTTCATTGTCCAGTGGCGAAATGCGAAAGTTCCAACTGACGAAAGCGATGTTGTCTGCACCCCGTATATTGATATTGGACAATCCTTATATAGGTTTGGATGCCAACACCAGAGAACAGTTGAACGGACTGCTACAAACATTGATTAAAGGAATGGACCTGCAAGTCATTCTCGTCCTTTCCAAGACAAATGACATCCCATCATTTATCACACATATCATTCCTGTAAAGGACATCATTGTCTTACCGAAAGTCAAGAAAGAAAACTACATCCAACAAGCATCTATTGTACGCACTGATTTATTAAGCGAAGAAAAGAAAAACCGTATACTTGCATTGCCACAAAACCCTGACAAACAGATATGTACGGATGAGGAAAATAATATTCTACTCTTCAATAAAATCAATATTTCTTATGGCAACAGACACATCCTTAAGAATTTGGATTGGGCTGTCAAGAAAGGAGAAAAATGGGCTTTGCATGGCGAAAATGGTGCCGGAAAATCCACACTGCTCAGTCTGGTCTGTGCCGACAACCCACAAGGATATGCCTGTCATATTGAATTATTCGGTAAAAAGCGTGGTTCGGGCGAAAGTATTTGGGATATCAAAAAATACATCGGCTATGTCAGTCCCGAAATGCACCGTTCCTACCTAAAGGACATTCCAGCCATTGACATTGTTGCCAGCGGATTGAACGACACCGTAGGACTCTATGTTCGTCCTAAACAAGAACAATACGCCATCTGCGAGTGGTGGATGGACATCTTCGGCATCGTTGCCCTCAAAGAACGTACATTCCTCACACTGTCAAGCGGAGAACAGCGCTTATGTCTGTTGGCAAGGGCTTTTGTCAAAGACCCGGAGCTGTTGATTCTTGACGAACCACTACACGGATTGGACGATCACAATCGTCAATTGGTGAAAGAAATCATCACTACATTCGGGCAACGGAAAGACAAGACTATCATCATGGTGACACATTACGAAGAAGAACTCCCACAAATTTTCAACCACAAAATATATCTGCACAAAAACAAATAAAGCAGAAATAGCATGAACAAATGCGAGGTTACGCGGTTTTTTCACCTTATTTATATAATGTTTCACATTTAAATTCATATCTTTGCATAATAGTTTAGATGAGAAAAAGAAAAAGATGAAAGTAGCCATCGTAAAATATAATGCCGGAAACATCTGCTCTGTAATCAATGCCTTACAACGATTAGGTATCCATCCGATTTACACTGACAATGCAGAGGAGTTGATGAGTGCAGATCGTGTGCTTTTTCCGGGACAAGGTGAGGCCGGTAGCACAATGGCATATTTACGGGCAAAACAATTGGATGAAGTCATCCTTCATCTGAAACAACCGGTATTGGGTATCTGCATCGGTCAACAGTTGATGTGTCGACATTCAGAAGAGAGTAACACCGACTGCTTGGGTATATTTGATGTAGATGTCTTGAAATTCTCTCCTAAACGTCATGTAGAAAAGGTTCCGCACATGGGTTGGAACACACTGTCCGAACTCAAAAGTGATTTGTTCAAAGGATTTACTGATAATGAATTCGTTTATTTCGTACATAGTTTTTATGTACCGGTCAATCCTCACACCATTGCTACCACAGATTATATCACTCCATTCAGTGCTGCCATGCAAAAAGATAATTTCTATGCTACACAATTCCATCCGGAAAAGAGTGGTGATGCTGGCGAACGAATATTACAGAACTTCTTGGATTTGAAAATATGATAGAATTAGTCCCTGCCATTGATTTGATTGACGGAAAATGTGTGCGTTTGACCAAGGGGGATTATTCCACACAGAAGATTTACAATGAGGACCCTGTTGCCGTAGCAAAAGAATTCGAACAATTTGGCATCAAAAGATTGCACGTTGTAGACTTGGACGGCGCACGTTCAAAACATGTCGTCAACCATAAAACTTTGGAGCGCATTGCAACCGCTACCAATCTCATCATTGATTTTGGTGGAGGCATCAAGACCGACGAAGACATCCGTATCGCCTTTGACAATGGGGCTTCCATCATAACAGTAGGCAGTATTGCCGTTACTGCCCCTGAACTTTTCATGAAATGGGTTTCCGATTTCGGCGCAGAACACATCATTCTCGGAGCAGATGTCAGAGACGGATGGGTATCTATCAATGGTTGGAAAGAAGACAGCAAAGAGGAACTGATACCATTTCTACACCAATATATCGACCAAGGAGTAAAACACGTACTTTGTACAGAAATCAGTAAGGACGGCATGCTACAAGGGCCGGCTACTCCGCTCTACAAAAGCATCATGAACGAATTTCCAAATTGTAGTCTGATAGCCAGTGGAGGGGTAAGTTGCATGCAAGATATAGCCGAACTGAACAATGCAGGAATTCCTGCTGTAGTGTTCGGGAAAGCGATATACGAAGGGAAAATATTGTTGAACGAGCTCGCAACATGGGCTGAAAACCAGGAATAGATATGGCTTTGGCAAAACGCATCATACCATGCCTTGACGTCAAGAACGGACAGACGGTTAAAGGCACCAATTTCGTCAATCTGCGACAGGCTGGCGACCCGGTTGAACTGGGGAAAGTCTATAGTCAACAAGGGGCAGACGAATTGGTGTACTTGGATATTACTGCCAGTCATGAAGGAAGAAAGACTTTCACAGAAATGGTAGAGCGTGTGGCAGCAGAAATTTCCATCCCGTTCACTGTGGGTGGCGGCATCAACGAATTATCGGATGTGGAAAGATTATTGAATGCCGGAGCAGATAAGGTGAGTATCAACTCTGCTGCTTTAAGAAGACCACAACTGATTAACGAAATTACCGCACATTTCGGTTCACAAGTATGCGTTGTGGCAATTGATGCCAAAGAAACAGAAAATGGTTGGATGTGCTATCTGAATGGAGGTCGTATCGCAACAGACCGCAATCTTTTTGATTGGGCAAAAGAAGCATGTGACAGAGGTGCCGGTGAAATTCTTTTCACCTCAATGAATCACGACGGAGTGAAAAATGGATATGCCAACGAGGCTTTGGCTCGCTTATCTGATGAACTGACCATACCCATCATTGCATCCGGAGGTGCCGGTAAGAGAGAGCATTTCAGAGATACATTCTTGGAAGGAAAAAGCGATGCTGCATTGGCCGCCAGTGTTTTCCATTTCGGGGAAATCCCCATTCCCGAACTCAAAAAATGGTTGAAAGAGGAAGGTATTAACGTAAGATTATAAAGACAAACACACATAAATATGACTATTGATTTCAATAAAATGAACGGACTGGTTCCTGCCATCATACAAGATGCCGATACTCAAAAAGTTCTGATGTTGGGTTACATGAATGAGGAAGCTTACGAAAAGACCGTAGAGACGGGTAAGGTGACCTTTTTCAGTCGTACGAAAAACAGACTATGGACAAAAGGTGAAAGTAGCGGTAACTTTTTGGAAGTGATGTCCATTAAGAATGACTGTGACAATGATACATTGCTCATACAAGTCCACCCCACCGGACCTGTCTGCCACACAGGCACAGATACTTGTTGGGGGGAGAAGAACGAGAGCAACCCGCTCACTTTTTTGAGTGAACTACAAGACTTCATAGAAAAAAGACATGAAGAGATGCCGGAAGGCTCATATACAACCAGTCTTTTCAAGGACGGTCTCAACCGCATGGCTCAAAAAGTAGGTGAAGAGGCTTTGGAGGCTGTTATTGAAGCTGTAAACGGTACAAACGACCGCCTGATTTACGAAGGATCGGACATGCTGTACCACCTCATCGTTCTGCTTACAGCCAAAGGGCTACGTATAGAACAAATGGTGAACGAATTGAAAGAACGCCACCAACCCAATTGGAAGAAACATTAATCACATATATCATTTCAAACGTATGCGCATTGATTATCAACACGTGGATATAGCCATTGACGAACATGTCATATTAAAGGATGTGAACTTTCAAGCCGGTGACGGGGAATTCATATACCTGATAGGCAAAGTCGGAACAGGTAAAAGTTCATTGCTCAAATCCTTTTACGGAGAGTTGGACGTACACACCGGCAACGCCAATGTGTTGGGATTTGAAATGACAGAAATTGAACGAAACGAAATTCCTGACCTACGCAAAAAAATAGGTATGGTCTTTCAAAACTTCCAACTGTTGACTGACAGGAACGTACATGACAACCTTGATTTTGTGTTGCGTGCTACCGGGTGGAACAATAAGATTGAACGGGAACAACGCATCCGCGAGGTGTTGGAGGAAGTTGGACTCCCAGAAAAAGGTAAGAAGATGCCATACGAACTGTCGGGCGGAGAACAACAATGTATCTGTATCGCTCGCGCCATCTTGAACAAACCTGCCATCATCCTTGCAGATGAAGCAACGGGAAATTTAGATAAGGAAAACAGTAGAAAAGCGAC
>JAGBUF010000125.1 GCA_017630975.1 Paraprevotella sp.
AACACGGCAATCATGGTCAACGTAGAAGCAACGACTGAAATCGCCACCTCGTTTGTTCCATGTATAGCAGCTTGTTTCGGATCAGAACCTTTCTCTATATGAGTCGTAACATTTTCCAACACCACAATGGCGTCATCCACCACATTACCGATAGCAATACTCAAACAAGATAGTGAAATCATATTGAATGAACCGTCCGCTACCAATAAGTAGATGAACGAAGCAATCAAAGATAATGGTATTGTCAAGAAAATAATGACGGTAGCACGCCAACGTCCCAAGAACAAGAATACGACAACAACAACAAACAAAATAGCAAAACAAATGGTTTCAATCAACGAATCCACCGTGTTCAAAATATTCTCAGAGGTATTGACAATTACTCCCAATTTTACATCAGATGGCAATGATTTCTGAAGCGTAGGAATCATATCGATTACCTTCTGAGATATCTCAACTGAATTGGCACCGGATTGCTTCTGAACCACAATCATGGCTCCCTGCTTTCCATTGTTATACGCCTTCTGTGCACGCTCTTGAGTACTATCCACGATTCGCGCCACATCACGCAAATATACAGGTGTATTATTCCGAGCCCCCACAACAATGTTCAACATTTGTTGCGGATCATCAAATTCACCTTCTACGCGCAATGAATAGGTGTTATTTCCCACATCGAAAGAACCACCCGGCACATTTCTATTTTCATTGGCTATGACCTGGCTTACCTGCTCAATAGTTATGCCATAAGCTTCCATTTTCGCAGGATCCATATATACATTAATTTCGCGTTGCGGTGCTCCACCGATAGACACGGTTCCCACTCCATCAATACGCGCCAATGTATTGACAACGTTGTCATCCAATATTTTATAAAGCGCACTTTGGCTTTCGTTGGCTTGTACCGACAACATTACAATAGGAATCATGTCGGCAGAAAATTTGAAGATAATCGGTGTGTTCACTCCATCTGGCAATGCTGAAGTTACCATATCCAATTTATCACGCACATCGTTCGTCAACACGTCGATATCGTGTCCGAACTCAAATTCCAATGTTACCAACGAAGTATTCTCATTGGATTTAGATGTAATATGCTTTAAATGTTCTACCGCATTGAGAACATTTTCCAATGGGCGCGTTACGTTATTCTCTATATCTGATGCCGATGCTCCAGGATAGGTCGTAATCACCATAATGGTATTTGACTCAATATCCGGATACAAATCTACCGGCAACTTGAGATATGAAAAGAGACCCAAAATCACCACTGCCAAGAAGCAGAGGCTGGTCATAATCGGTTTTTTTACCGCTCCTTCATACAAACTCATATTGTTTTGATTTTAATCGTTTCTTACTTTACTACTTCCACTTCAACACCATCGGCTAATTTCTTCTGACCGGCTACAACTACTTGTGCATCCGTCGGAACTCCGCTGATAACTTCATATTCATCACCTAAACGACGACCCAATTGTACTTTGTTGTATGAAACTTTTCCACCCTCATAAACATATACATAATGGTCGCCTGCGCCCATCTGCTTTACAATAGCTTGGTCTGGTACAAGCACTCGGCTTTCAATGCCGAAAGCCAATACGGCACGAGCAAACATTCCGGGACGTACACGCTGATTAGCATTGGCCAAAGTGATTTCTACGGGGAATGTATGAGTTATAGGATCTACAGTCGGATAAACAAGACTGACCTTACCCGCAAAAACCTCATCACCATATACATCTAAACGAACCTCTACCCCCATACCTTTTTTAACAAGAGGATAATATGTTTCAGATACATTGATCTTCATCTTTACCGGTGAAAGACTTTCTATCGTCAAAATCGGCATATTACCCGGCATATCACCATTATCGTAGTTACGGGCAGTAACTACACCATTTATAGGGCTGAGTAACTGAGTATTCTCTAAACGGTTTGCATATTGTGTCTCATTGACATCCAACATCATCTTGGCATTATCCCATTCTGATTTGCTGGCTCCACCCACCTTATATAATTCATCCACACGATTAAACTCAACTCTTTGGTTCTCTATCTGCAATTTCAGTTGTTGCAACATTGCGGTATTCATTTGTACCAACAACTGTCCTTTACGGACCATATCGCCAACCTCAACATTTATTTTTTCAATACGCAGTACTGAGTTGGAGGAAATATTATTTTTCACATCACTCTCAACAGTTGCCGTATACTCTTCTATTTGTTTCACATCACGTACACTCACTGCCGCCAATTTAACTTTCGGCTTTTCTTCTTGTTGTTCTACCGCCTCATTTTTCTTGTCAGAACAATTCACTGCCAACATGGAAAAACCGGCTAACATCAAAATTTGAAAATACTTTCTCATCTTATTTAAACCTTTATATTATTATCTTCCGTTTCCTAACACATAATTCAAATCTGAACGCGCCACCAAATAATCGTAAATGGCTTGATTGTATGCTAACTGCGCTTGCGTCAAAGCCACCTCGCTACTATTCAATTCCAAAATAGTTCCACGGCCCACTTCGTAACGTTTCTCCGCAATCATACGACCTTTTTCCGCCTGAGCTACAGACTCTTTGTTGCTGGACAATTGTTCTGTACTGGCTTGCATATTATCTTTATATGCTTGTACTTGCATATTCAACTGACGTTCTGTATTCAATCGAGTCTCGTTCAGTTGTTTCAATTGGATTCGCGCACTTTTTATCTTAGTGAAGTTTGATGCACGATAAAGAGGAACAGACAATGTCAATGCCAAAGTTGAACTTGGGAACCAATCATAGTGCCAAAACTCAAAATTAGGGTTGTAAAGGGACTGGTATTGGTATGAATAATTCAATGCCAACGTGGGCATTAAACCGGTTTTATGAATTTTCAAAGAATGATTCAACAATCTCTCGTTCAAATCCAACTGTTTCAATGCTGTATTATTCTCCAAGGTCGTTACCATATCCAAGTCATGGTTGGCCACCTGCATCTCGTAATTTTTCAAATTATCATTGATAAGGACATCCATATCCTTATCTCCGATACCCAGCAATACTTTTAATTGTAATTTAGACAATGTCACACCATTGCGGGCTGCTACTACAGACGGTTTGATATTACGCATCTGTACTTCTGCAGAAATCTTATCGTACTCGCTCACACGCCCTTGTTGGTATTTGGCATTCACCACATTGAAATTCTTCTCACTTACTTCATAACTCTTGGTCAATACATCATAACTATCCTGTGCCAACAATAATTGATAATATGCTTTACTCACTTGATTCACCAAATCCATACTTGAAGCACGACTTTTTTCCATCGCCAGTTCAATATCTGTACGGGTCATCTTCATTGTTCGATAAACAGCAGGTGCGAAAATCGGAAGATTCACGCTAAGAGCACCATTCCATGTACTAGTAGCATCCTTACCCATTTTAAACTTCATACCATTAAGGTTCATTGTTGCAGCCTTAACCGTATAAGTCATTCCGCCATTTAAATCCACTGTTGGCAACAAGTTCTGCCATGCTTCTTTTTGACTCACTTTCTTCAATTCAATGTCTTGTTCAGCTATACGAATCGTAGGATTCTCATTCAAAGCAATCTCTATTGCTTGTTCTAGGGTTAGCTGAAGGACTTTACCTTCCTGCTGAGCCATCATAGGTATACTGCTACCTATAAAAAGCAACAACAGCCAATGTTTAACTACCATCTTTCTCATTGATTATTTTATATTTTTTTCCTTTTGTTTTTCTATAACAAGATCAATTACCCATAGGGCAATCCGCACCTCTTCAATAAACGTCTGCAAAGTTACAAAAGATTCCGCTAAAAAAGTTATTGTTTCTACGATAGCCTTTCTTCCTTAAACTTTATTAACGGAGAAAGGAGAATAAAGACAATAAATATACCTTTTAGATTCTATTTTTTTAAAATATCGTCTTAAATACCCTCTTTTTGCTTGCATAAACAATCAAAAAAAACGTAATTTGTACTGATTTTGTCAAATCAACTTGTGCAGGAATGAGATGCTATAACAGACAACACATGAGAAAAAGGCTCATGCTAATTGTTGTTTTATGTACAATGGTTTGCATGGAAGGCATTTGGGCGCAGGACAGCGATATTCCCAAAGCTTCTTACTATTCCGACTATCTGCATGGTTGGACAATGGCCAATGGAGAACCATATCACAAGGATAGCATGACATGTGCACACTTGTACTATCCTTTAGGAACGACCCTTAAAGTCAGGAATTTAAGAAATGGAAAGGAAGTGATTGTTACTGTTACCGACAGAGGGCCATACGCGGAAAAATATTCACTGGACTTATCCAAAGCGGCAGCCATAGAATTGGATTTTATATTCAACGGATTTTGTCCGGTAGA
>JAGBUF010000126.1 GCA_017630975.1 Paraprevotella sp.
ATCAGACACCACTGCTATCGTCTCCCCCGCCTTCAATCGCTGCACCACTCTTTCAACCGTGTGATGTTCGTTAAATTTATGGTAAGACAGCATCGCATTCTTTATCTCAAAATGTTTCAGTAGATTACCGGTAGTTCGAGTATCTTCCGCCAATATCAAATCGGCCTCTTTCAATACTTTAAGAGCCCGACAAGTCATATCTTCCAAATTACCCACAGGCGTGGGTACCAAGTATAAAAGTCCCATATTCATATCTCTACAAAGACAAATGTAAGAATAAATCATTATCCACCACACTTGCATGCCGAATATTTAACAGATGTTTGCGAAATTCTCTATTTTTTATCCTTTATCTCATCGGTAATTCTTATTTTTGCAGAAACAACTTGTCAAAATTACAGATACGATATGAGTCCTATTACTGAGAAAAACGGAGAAATGATGCGCAGAGGTCGCATTGAGGTGATCTGCGGTTCCATGTTCTCCGGGAAAACAGAAGAATTAATCAGAAGACTGAAACGTGCGCAGTTTGCCCACCAAAGTGTGGAGATCTTCAAACCGACCATTGACACACGATATGACGAAACGAATGTGGTTTCACATGAGGGTAACGCCATCATGTCCACCCCTATTGAATCCTCCGCCAGCATCTTATTATTAGGTGAAGACACCGATGTCGTGGGTATTGACGAAGCACAATTCTTTGATGACAATCTTGTCAATGTCTGCAACGAATTAGCCAACAGAGGTGTAAGAGTAATTGTTGCCGGATTGGACATTGATTTCAAAGGCATCCCATTTGGACCAATGCCGGCATTGTGCGCTGTTGCCGACGAGGTAACAAAGGTGCATGCCATATGTGTGCGCTGCGGTGCGTTGGCTTATGTTTCCCACCGAACCATTGATGAAGACAAACGAGTATTGCTCGGCGAACAGACCATTTATGAACCACTCTGTCGCACCTGCTACCAAAAAGCATTGGAAGAAAAGAAATGACCATTCACATCATCATAATATGCTAAGAAAAGAAATCACATTTGACCGTTTTATCAGGGGACTGATTACCGCTGTCGGCATCGGCTTGGCTGTTTATATCGTCAATCGCCTCAGCATGGTCCTACTACCTTTTTTCATTGCATGGTTATTGGCATATATGATTTACCCTATGGTAAAATTCTTCCAATACAGACTCAGATTCCGCAGTCGCATACTATGTATTGTCATTTCATTATTATTGATACTGGTTGGAATTGCCGCCTTTTTATACCTTGTCATTCCACCAGCTATCGGCGAGTTCTTGAGATTCCGCGTACTAATTGCCTCTTTCATTAGCGAAACCGGCGATTCAGCCATAGCGCAAAGTCTTGAAACATTTTTAAAAGAGCATATTGACCAAAATGCAGTACTGCAGCTTCTTCAGAAAAACAACATCATGAAGGCATTACAAGTGGCAACAGCTCAGCTTTGGGCTTTATTGTCACACACCATTGATGCCATCATCGCCATTTTGGGATTCTGCGTCATCCTGTTATACCTTTTCTTTATCCTCATGGACTATGAAAAACTTTCTGAAGGGTGGATTCGCCTGATTCCAAAGCGTCATCGACGTTTCATTACATCCCTTGTTACAGACGTACAACAAGGAATGAATTCCTATTTCCGCGGTCAGGCATTGGTAGCTTTTTGCGTCGGCATACTATTCAGCATCGGATTCGTTATCATAGACTTTCCACTTGCCATTGGATTGGGCATGTTCATCGGCCTGCTCAATCTGGTTCCTTACTTACAAATAGTCGGGTTTATTCCCACTGTTTTATTAGCACTGCTAAAAGCCTTTGACACAGGTGAAAACATTTGGCTGATTCTACTTGCTGTCAGCATGGTATTTATTATAGTGCAAATCATACAGGATGGATTTATCGTACCCAAAATCATGGGTAAACTGATGGGATTAAACCCCGCAGTCATATTATTGTCATTATCCATTTGGGGAAGTCTGCTGGGTGTGATTGGTCTCATCATCGCCTTACCACTCACCACATTACTGCTTTCCTACTACCGTCGTTATATTGACAGGAACGAACGATGGCTTTATTTACAACAACTACGGTCGAACCAGCAAAATACGACCTTCACTCGCAAGAGCACTCCAGTAACTGAAAAATCGCCCATATCAGCTGACAATCAAGACAATACGAATACAACTGAAACATAACAAGCCATTCCATA
>JAGBUF010000127.1 GCA_017630975.1 Paraprevotella sp.
GGAACATTTCATACAAACGCAAAGTGTCAGCACCAAATTTATCGACAATCATATCGGGATTAACCACGTTGAACATGCTCTTACTCATCTTCTCTACGGCCCATCCACAGATGTATTTTCCATCCTCAAGAATAAATTCAGCATTGTTGTATTCGGGGCGCCATGCACGGAAAGCCTCAATATCCAATACATCAGCGGTTACTATATTTACATCAACATGGAGTGGAGTTGTTTCGTATTGGTCTTTAAGGTTCAAAGAAACAAATGTATTAGAATCTTTGATTCGGTATACGAAATTACTTCTTCCTTGAATCATTCCTTGGTTGACTAATTTTTGGAATGGTTCCTCTTTGCAACTATATCCTAAATCGTGCAGGAATTTGTTCCAAAAACGACTATAAATCAAGTGGCCTGTAGCATGTTCCGTACCACCAACATAAAGGTCTACATTTTCCCAATAAGCATCCACTTCTTTATCCACCAAAGCATTGGTATTGTTGGGGTCCATATATCGCAAATAGTAAGCGGAGCTACCTGCAAATCCCGGCATGGTGTTCAATTCCAATGGGAAAATGGTTTGTTGGTCAATGCGTGAGTTTTCTGTAACACAGTTGTTCACCGTATCCCAAGCCCATACAGTAGCATGTCCCAAAGGAGGTTCGCCGGTTTCTGTAGGTAAGAATTTGCTTACTTCTGGCAATTCAAGCGGTAAGCACTCTTCCGGTATCATGTATGGCATGTTGTCCTTGTAATAAACAGGGAATGGTTCTCCCCAGTAGCGTTGGCGACTGAAGATGGCATCACGCAAACGATAGTTTACCTTTACCCTACCCAATTGGTGTTTTTTTACATATTCTTTGGTTGCAGCGATAGCTTCTTTGATGGTCAATCCATTCAGTGAGAAATCAATATAAGGTGCTACACCGGCTTTGGGGGAATTGGTAACGATACCTTCTTTAGCATCAAAACTTTCTTCACTAACATCGCAACCTTCCACCAAAGGAATGATTGGCAGGTTGAAATGCTTGGCAAAAGCGTAGTCGCGACTGTCGTGTGCCGGAACAGCCATGATAGCTCCTGTTCCATATCCGGCCAATACATAATCGCTGATCCAAATAGGTATGGCTTCACCGGTAAATGGATTGATGGCATATGAACCTGAGAATACACCAGTGACTTTACGGTCTGCTATACGTTCACGTTCAGTACGTTTCTTGGTGGCATCAAGATATGCTTCAACCTCTTCTTTTTGTGTTGCAGTGGTTACTTCTGCTACCAATTCACTTTCAGGTGCTAACACCATGAATGTCACACCGAACATGGTATCTGCGCGAGTCGTAAAGATGGTAAATTCCTTGTCGCTGTCTTTTATCTTGAATTGTACTTCTGTACCTTCTGAGCGTCCAATCCAATTGCGTTGTGTTTCTTTCAGAGAGTCAGTCCAATCCACAGTGTCCAATCCGTCCAGCAAACGACCGGCATATGCGCTGACGCGAAGACACCATTGGCGCATTTTCTTCTGAACCACCGGATAACCGCCACGCTCACTTACACCGTCCACCACTTCGTCATTAGCCAACACTGTTCCCAGCTTAGGACACCAATTCACCATGGTTTCGCCCAAATAGGCGATGCGATAGTTCATCAAGATTTCTTGTTGCTCTTTTTCGTTCATGGCATTCCATTCGTCTGCACTAAAATGCAATTCTTCATTGCAAGCAGCATCAACACCTTCAGTTCCGTTTGTTTCAAAAGCTTTAATCAATTGCTCAATGGGTTGAGCTTGCTGTTTTTGATTGCAATAGTAGCTGTTGAACATTTTCTGGAAAGCCCATTGTGTCCAATGGTAGTAGTTCGGTTCGCAAGTTCGAACTTCTCTATCCCAATCAAAGCAAAATCCGATTTTGTCCAACTGTTCGCGGTAACGGTTGATGTTGGCTGCAGTGGTAATGGCAGGGTGCTGTCCGGTTTGGATAGCATATTGCTCTGCCGGCAGTCCGTAGGCGTCATATCCCATAGGATTGAGAACATTGAAACCTTGCAAACGTTTGTATCGGGCATAAATGTCACTGGCAATGTAACCCAAGGGGTGTCCTACATGTAGTCCGGCTCCACTTGGATAAGGGAACATATTCAGTACATAGAATTTCTTTTTTTCTTTATCTTCAACAACTTTATAGGTCTTGTTTTCTACCCAGTACTGTTGCCATTTTTTCTCAATGTCTCTAAAATTGTATTCCATATGTGTTTATATTTTCTTTTCTTTTACATTTAAGATGTACAAAGATAGATAATTTAAGTATCGTGACGAACAAATTAAATTGAAAATAAAGCAGAGTAAGGAAAAAATAAACACTTTTGTTTTTCCGCATAGATGTTGTCGGAAGATATGATTATCTTCTCAGTTCCCAAAAAGCAACAGCGGATGCAGCTGCAACATTGAGTGAATCCACCTGATGCGACATAGGAATACGTACTATAAAATCGGCATCTTCTATTACTTTTTTCGACAAACCATCTCCTTCTGTTCCCAAAATAATGGCAAGTTTGTCTTCTTTTTTCAGTTGGGAATCTTCAAGTGAGATGGCGTTGTCGGTCAACGCCATAGCTACAGTTTTGAATCCTAATTCTTTGACTTTATTGTGGTCTTCAATCCATGTCCATGGCAATAAAAACACCGATCCCATCGAAACTCTGACTGCTCGGCGATTCAATGGATCACACGAAGAAGGTGTAAGAAGTATGGCGTCTATCCCTAATGCTGCTGCAGATCGAAAAATGGCTCCAATATTCGTTGTATCTACCACCCCGTCGATGATGACGATACGATGAGCATTTCTGCACACCTCTTCCATGGTCGGCACTGGTGGTCGGCGCATGGCACAAAGTACGCCACGTGTCAATGTGTACCCTGTAAGTGTAGAAAGTAATTTACGACCTCCTGTAAATACGGGAATATCACCGCAACGTTCTATGATTTCTGCTGCATCACCGGCGATGTGCTTTTCTTCGCACATCAGCGACAAGGGTTCATATCCGGCATTCAGTGCAACATGGATGACTTTAGGACTTTCTGCGATGAAAACGCCTTTTTCCGGTTCTATTTTGTTGCGTAATTGAGCCTCGGTGAGGGTGGCATAAACCTCTACTCCGGGGTGTTGCAATGTCTGTATTTCAATGATTGGCATATCGTTCATAAAGTTGTTTGTGTAAAGGTAGTAAGAAAAAAATATTATTGTATTTTTCTGTCGTTTCTTTTTCTTTTTTCTAAGGTATCTTATAAAAATTAGTTGTATTTTTGTGCGTTATTCAAAAAAGAGAAGGATTATGGCAAAAGAGGGGCTCACTCCAATGATGAAACAGTTTTATGACTTGAAAGCCAAGCATCCCGATGCGATTATGCTGTTCCGTTGTGGAGACTTTTATGAGACATATAGCAAAGATGCGGTTATTGCTTCCGAGATTTTGGGGATTACATTGACCAAACGGAACAATGGCGGAAAAGATGGTGAGCCTATTGAAATGGCCGGTTTTCCTTATCATGCCTTGGATACCTATTTGCCTAAACTGGTTAGAGCCGGTCGCCGTGTGGCTATTTGTGACCAATTGGAAGATCCCAA
>JAGBUF010000128.1 GCA_017630975.1 Paraprevotella sp.
GTGTTTTTATTTATAGGATAAATATAATCTGTTTTATAACGTGTATGAAACATTGAAAACAAGGCCGGGTGCTGACAAGTGATGCTGTGCGTATGCCAATCCGAACTTGAAACGCGACATTTGTATTCCGGCTCCTACGCATAAACCGGCTGCATGTGATGAACCTGCTGCTTTCATTTCATTTGCTTTCCTGAAATTATATCCCAATGAAATATAAATATTGTCTGTCGGCAAATAATCAACACCCATTGACAAATGGTTCAGAATCATTTGTCCGGTAGAGAATTCTCCGTCTGGGTCATAATAAAATCTACGATTCCATTTGGTAAGATCAACCAACGTCAAGGAAACTCGGAAAGGTGCGTGATTGAATCTTTTAGACATTCCTAATAATAATGAAAAGGGAATTTTCTCGTGCTTATCTCCGAATGCCTTTACCTGACCACCAATATTTCTTGCTACGGCAGACAATGAGAGTTCTGTCTCTTCGTTGTAATAATTAATTCCTAAATCTACAGCTAAAGCAACGGAGGAGTAGTCACCGTATTTTGAATAGATAAATTTACCGGTGGCACCTCCGGCCCATCTGTCACTGAGATTGTACGCATACATTCCACTTATTGCCATATCCATGACTCCGAATGTTCCGATGTATTGGTTGTCGGCAGTCATCTCGTCCATTTCTCCATAATTGGCATATTGGGCAGTCATTCCCCAAGTGGAACGTTCGCCGGCAATTTTGACAAATGAAGCACTACCTACATGGCATCCTTGTAGATAGGTCATATAATTGAGCTGTAATGTTTTATCGCTTACGGAACTCAGAAGTGCAGGATTCCCGAAAATCAAAGATGCATCATCTTCAATCAACGAAATATTGTTTCCGCCGAGTGCTGTGGAGTGTGCTGATACCGGCAGATTCAGGAAATTGAATACGGAATTATTTTCCTGAGCTACTGCCGTACTTCCGATGACAATGCTTGATATAACAAAGAATTTTCTAATCATTTTCTCTTTTAATTCCGTTCAAAGATACGTATTTTTGAAATACATAGGATATAAAATCCATAGAAATCCCCAACGTTTACATATCATAACGGAGAAAAATGATTTTTAGGGTGTGGCAAATGAAAAATTAAATAAAAAGGGAAAAAAATAAGGAGAACCGCATCAGATTATAAAAAAAATGTACTACATTTGTCCCGATATGAAGAATACGTAAAAATCGAAATACATTATGGAAATAAAAAAATCGTTAAGAGCGGATCTTGAAGGAAAGAAAACGACCGGTTGGTTGATGGGAGTCGTTTTGACTTTGGCATGTATGTATGTAGCCTTCGAATGGACACAGCATGAAAGAAAGGTCTTAGAGATTGAACCTGTATTTTCTGTTTCTTTTGAGGAAGATATGATTCCTATTACTCAACAGAAGGAAATTGTGGCTCCGCCCCCAGCAGCAGCTCCTAAAATTGTAGAGGTGTTGAATGTGGTAGACAACGAGACAGAATTAGTGGAAGAAGAAGTGGAAACTTCAGAAGAGGTAAATCAGGCTATTGTGACAACACCGGGTACTGGAACAACAGCAGTTACCGGACCTGTAGGTCCTGTTGTTGAGGAAGTGGACGAAGGTATGATTTATGATATCGTTGAGGAAAATCCGCGTTTCCCGGGTGGAGAAGAGGCTTGTATGAAATGGTTGGCAGATAATATTAAATATCCTACCATTTGTGTAGAACAAGGTATACAAGGTCGTGTATATGCGCAGTTTGTTGTTAATAAAGACGGTTCTATCGTTGATATCAAGATCGTGCGTAGTCCGGATCCTTACTTATCAAAAGAGGCAGAACGTGTGTTGCAAAAGATGCCGAGATGGAGTCCAGGTAAGCAACGTGGTAAGCCGGTACGCGTGAAATTCTCGTTGCCTGTTATGTTCAGATTGCAATAATATTAATATATAAAATAAAAGAGGCTGCATGAGCAGCCTCTTTTTGTAAAAACCTTGTCATATGTACGATTGGAAAGAACTTTTAGAGAAGGTAAATCAGGAAATCAAAGAGGTGGGAACAGGACGTTCGCCACAAGAATTATATGAACCAATTCGTTATGTTTTGTCTTTGGGTGGAAAACGTATTCGTCCGGTGCTGATGCTGTTGGCTTATAATATATATAAGGAAAGCGTAGAGAAAATCTATCCACAGGCGTTGGCGATAGAAACATATCACAATTATACATTGTTGCATGATGATTTGATGGATAGGGCTGATGTACGGCGAGGTCGTCCTACTGTACATAAAAAATGGAATGATAACGCTGCCATTCTTAGCGGTGACTCCATGTTGGTGTTGGCATATCAATATATGTTGAAGGGGTGTCCTTTAGACAAGACGAATGACGTGCTAAACCTTTTCACAGAAACAGCGCTTGAAATCGGTGAAGGACAACAATACGATATTGAATTCGAGACTCGTAACGATGTCAGAGAGGAGGAATATATAGAAATGATTCGCTTGAAGACATCCGTATTGTTGGCTTGTGCTTTAAAAATAGGGGCAATCCTTGCAGATGCTCCCATGGAACAGGCGGATCTTCTCTACCGATTCGGTGAGAATTTAGGGTTGGCGTTCCAATTACAAGATGATTATTTGGATGTCTATGGCGACCCTGCTGTTTTTGGAAAGAAAA
>JAGBUF010000018.1 GCA_017630975.1 Paraprevotella sp.
AAGGGCGATAAACCGCCGTCTATCGCCCTTGCCCTTTATCTTTCCAAAGGATTAGTATTCATCCTCGTTAAAGAGAAAATCTTCTTTTGTCGGATAGTCAGGCCATACATCCTCAATGGTTTCGTAAATTTCGCCTTCATCCTCTATCTCTTGCAAGTTTTCAATTACTTCCATAGGCGCACCTGAGCGTGTCGCATAATCAATCAATTCTTCTTTTGTTGCGGGCCATGGCGCATCTTCCAACTTTGAAGCCAATTCCAGTGTCCAATACATAGTTTTTATCGTTTAATAGGTATAACTTTATTATTTGTGCGCAAAAATAATAATATTTTCAGTATCAGCAACGTTTCTTCCAAATTATTTCCTCCTTTCCCTCAATAAAAAGCAATCTGCGAGAAAGGACATAAAAGTAATCTGACAAACGATTGATATAGGTACAGATATTAGACGCCACCACCTCACATTCAGACAATTCCATGACTCTGCGTTCCAACCTTCTACAAACTGTACGACAAACATGACACTGTGCTGCACTCCGCGAACCTCCGGGTAAGGTAAAACCTTTCCATGCCGGGAGTCCATCCTCTGTATCGTCTATATAACCTTCTATTCTTTCAACATCCGAGTCAGTCATTTCATACATCTGACTTTTCTCCAACTGTTCAACTTCTGTAGCCAAATATGCCCCCACTATAAACAAATCCTCCTGAATCCCTTGTAACCTTCCGACTATTGTTTCGTCTGTCAAATCAGCTATCAATAGTCCCAAATGGGCGCTCAATTCATCCACAGTACCATAAGTCTCAACACGAACATGATTCTTAGGCACCCGTTTACCTCCTATCAAACTTGTCATGCCCTTATCCCCTGTTTTTGTATATAATTTGCTCTTTTTCATTTTCTAAAAATTGACAATATAATGTTGTTTCTGCTTACTTGAATCAAAAAACAAGATACCATAGTCGTATAAATCAAAACTGACAAAGACCGTATTCGTCTGACACAAATCTCGCCATGCTTGTAAGTTGGACTTAGAAGCATGTATTCCGGCAATGAGACAAACCGATTTCTCGGTATGGATATACTCCAGTATTTTCCGCCACCTTGCATGCGGTACATCCATACCGACAACCAGCAATTTATCCCCGGCATCCGCAGATTCTTCTACCTGCTGCACCTTTGAGGATACACTTCCGGCAGATAGATATGCCACCGAAGCTTCATCCATCTTCCCGAAAATAGCAATCGTTTGTGGATGCACAAAATTTGCCAAACGAAACAAGAATTTGCGACATTTCACCCGGTGTCCATTCCATAAATAATCCATGCAGAAATATTTATTCTTCAACCACTTATAGGCATAATAAGTACCACGCTCATAGACGACATACGTCAAGAAATTAAACGCAAAAGGTGAGTGTACACCATACCCTCTCCTTTGCCTAAAGCGTTTCAGCCATATCCATCGCCTATGAATTACTCCTGTCATTTTCTTCTATTATACGGACAAAGATACAATAAAAGATAAACAAAATTGATTTAAATCAAGAAAAACGAAGTTTTTAAAAAATTGAGGGTGTTTTTTTTGACACATTTCAAAAACAGCGTACCTTTGCATCGTGTTTTTCATAGTATTAGATTTAAGGTTAACAAAGGTTGGGTCAGAGCGCTGACCCTTTTTTTATGTCTTTTTGCAAAAAACAACTATTTTTTCTACTGACTTTCCGAAAAAAAGATGTTTCTTTATGCCTTGAAATAAAAGAATCGTACATTTTATGAAATTCATTTCAGACTCGTACATGAAAGGTCGCCCCCTTACGTCTGCCGAAACAGCACAATTACAGGCGCAAGGATGTGCCGCCGAAGATTGGACAAAAATCAGTGTTGCAACTGATTTCAATCCTCAATATGTCCATGATGTATCTTTTTCCGGAACAATCTACTTGGGGACGTTTGACAAGACCTTCACATTACAAGGAGGTATTGTACGTCATAGCGGAATAACTCACGCCATCCTCCACAATACAAACATCGGTGACAACTGCCTCGTTTCCGGTATTGCAGGAGGCATTGCCAACTATCATATTGAAAACAATTGTGTCATCATCAATTCCGATACGATAGTCGTAGATAAAGAAACATGCTTTGGTCAAGGTACAGAGATAACTGTTCTTAGCGAAACAGGGGGAAGAGAAATCATCATTCATGATATGCTGTCTTCTCATGAGGCTTACATGCAAGCCATGTACCGTCATGACAAGAAATTGAACGAAAAGCTCCGGAGTTTAGCCTACGCAAGAGCAGAATCATTTCGGAGCAAGACCGGTTTCATCGGAGAAGGAACAGTCATTAACCGATGCGGATATATCGCCAATACTTACATCGCCCCATATAGTACAT
>JAGBUF010000019.1 GCA_017630975.1 Paraprevotella sp.
AAAGTAAGGTTGTCCACTTGTGATTGACCACAGTAGCTTGCAGAAGCATACACTTTGTCACCTTCTACCATCAGGCTGTTGATTTTGAATGAACCATCCTCTTCAGTCAAGTAGTAAGGGCCCATGATATCGTCCTTCATGCCGTTTACGTCCGGATGACGCGCAGGAACGTATGCCTTGACTGTCTGCAAAGCACCTTCAGCGTTGTATTTAGCAATGAAAGAAGTGGTTTGTGTTGAAACATAGTCGCCCCATTCATCCTTTGCTCCGGCGAGTATCTGTGCCTCACCTGCAGTGGTGTTGAATGTCACTTGGTCTGCCATGACTCCGGCTACATACACATTTTCGTTTGCGTCGGTAGCAACTGCTGTAATCGTAGCAGAACCGGCCAATGATACACCCCAAAGTTCACCGCCGTTCTTGTCGTACTTGATCAAATAAGCACGTTGTGCCACCGGTTCGAGGAACAGGTTTTCAGTAGCAATCATCTGATTGAAACGTCCTGTTGCATACACATCACCGTCGGCAGTGATGGCTACGGGAGCAGTGCGATAGACGTCCTGAACGTCTGCAACACCGGCGATGGATTGATTCCATGTTGCTGTGGCAACAGGTTGAGCCATGGCTGTGCAAAGACTTGCCATAGCAAAGACCAAAAGTAAAGTTTTTTTCATCTTTTTAAATTTTTGAAATGTTAATATTAAGTGTTTGTTACTCTGCTAATCCCGGATTGGCTTCTATTGCCTCGCTTGGTATGCGCAAGGTATATCTGCTGTCATTCTGTTCCAGGGTATAGGTGGAATTCTGATATTTTTTGGTCAGAACGGGTTGCGTGGTGCGTCGCAGGTCAAACCAGCGGTGTCCTTCGAATGCCAGTTCTCTGAAACGTTCGTCTTGGATTTCCTGACGCAACTCATCCTGATTCATGTTGTTGACTTTTGTTTCCTCTTTCGGGAAGATATTTTTATGATAACGAGCTTTCATCAATGTAGTCAGATGGAGACGTGCGTTATCAAGATCTTCCAACTCCAATGCGGCTTCTGCTGCAATCAGATAGAATTCACTGCTACGGAACGTACACCGGTATTCGTTGTTACCGCCTTTTTGTAAGGTGCTGATAGAGGCAGTTACCTGTCGGTAATATTTGCTTTTACGCATGTCGCCGCTTCGGTACAAGTTAAGAAGTTCGGTGTTGATTCGTCCTTCTGTCTGATAGATGGCGGGCATAATATTTTCCATTGAAAGGATAGCTTCCACTGATTTGTAGTGGCTTGGCAGGACTGATGATGTTGTTAGGTCCTCTAAGTCGCCATGCTGTGTGATAACATTGGACGCGTATTGATAGGCATTGTCCCAATCGCCCATATAGAGGTAGACTTTTGCAAGGAAGGCATAAATAGAAAGGAGATTGAAAAGTTAAGTTAAACCTTCATACCATGTATCGAAGTTTAAAAGTTCTTTTGCTTTGTTGATGTCTGAAAGAATGGAGGTGTATATCTGTTCTACAGTATTGCGTTTCAATGTGGCATTGACATCACTATTAAGTTTCAAAGGAATCGCTTTGGATGCAACGGGGTCGCAATGAGTATATGGTTCACCGTAGAGATTCACCAAGATAAAGTGCATGTATGCTCGTAACATATATGCCTCTCCTATGAGTTGTGAACGTTCTGTAGATGTAGCTTCTGTCATTGTCTCTCCGTTTTCAATAATAGTATTGGCGATGTATGAGACGTAGTAGAATGAGCGCCATCCGAAAGAAGAAGTTCCGTCGGCACTCTCGTCGTCCAACCACAACCATATATTAAGGAATGAATTCAAACCCTCCGTCGTGGTGTTCTGGTTGTCGAGGATGAGCTCGTCGGTGCGGAACACTGTTTTTCCCCTGTCGGAGGGGATGGCAGAATATGCTTCTGTTAGCAAT
>JAGBUF010000129.1 GCA_017630975.1 Paraprevotella sp.
ATAGACAGTATTCAGTTCTACAACAATGAAATTGACGGATGGATTTACGAATTAAGACGTAATGACTCCATAAAAGTGGCTGCTATCAATGGAGAACCATACAGCATGGATAGTGAAAATGAATCGGTGAAAGAAATGTTAGAGAAATACCCTGGATTAGCAACCCGCAACATCTCATTCGATGGAGGCACAACCTATGAAGGCAGTTGGCAGATAGTGAATGACACTCTTAAGAACGAAACTCACAAAGGGCACATCGGCGTATTAGTGGATGTAGCATTCGCTACCAAATTTTGCAAGATTGGCACAGTTTGGAATGTTAAATTCAACCCCAGCGGAGGCGGTGGAACAACTGACACTGATGGAGATACAGAAACAGAAACCACGAAATTCGTACTGGCAGACAATGGCTTTGATGCTTTCTCAGTTGACATCTACAACAGAATCAACGAGCAGAGCCCGATTTTCTATACCCGCGGAGGAAAATCAAGATGTCCGTATGAGGGAGAAGTGGTTGCAAAATACTACGAACCAGAAAAGCATCACGTCTTATCAAAAGCCACACAGAAGATAGAGTATCCACGTATCACCTGTGACGAATCGATGAAGATGGGTATTCCGAGCGAAGAGGCGGCTTATTTCACCATCAAATTGAGAAACTTCAGTGAAACGAACACGCCGATGTGGTACGATTTGAGCTTGGTAGAAGGAAGCAACCCCGATGGTCTGGAAATCAGTATGGACGGCGGTCCGGTGGAAGGCTCGTTCTTTATCAACGGAGGCGACAGCATCGTCAAGACCGTCACCATGCGACAAGGTAACCCATCCGTTCGTCGTTACGACAACATCCGCCTACGTTTGGCATCACAATGTCAAAATAATCCGGCAAGTTCGTTCGGAGAAATCGCGGATACCGTCAGTCTGTCAGTAGAGTTCGTTCCGGCATGTTCCGACATTCGCTTGGAGATTCCGAACCCCATTCTGAACAAACAGACAGAAGGCAATCTGCCTATGACCGTAGACCGCTACGACTTGAATCGTCAAAGTCTGAACGGTATAGAAATCCAAATGAAGGGTATCAGCGACACGATATGGACCACCATCAAGAAATATGTCACCAAAGCCGATTTGGTGGAAGATGGTGTAGAATATCTGGATAAAAATAGCAATGAGGGCAATGCAACCATGATTGAATATGAATTTGACATGAGCAACAATGCCTTGTACCCTGATGGTGAATATCTGTTCCGCGCCATTACCATCTGTAACTTCGGTGACGGAAACGTCAACAATGAAAGTGAAGAAATCAGAGTGGTTAAGGATATGGTATCACCCACCATCATTGCCACTCCATCACCATCCGACGGTATCCTACAACCGGGCGATGAGATAGCTATCGTCTTCAACGAGAACATCCTCGCCAGCAGCATCAACGACAACAAAATCAAGGTGGAAGGATTCCTCAACGATGCGGAGATTGAACATCAAACGGCTCTGAAATGTGACGGAAAGAATAGCGCAAGCACAGAAACGGTAATCAATGTCAGCCAACAAAGTTTCGCCACGAACCTATGGATGAATTACACCCAACCTGGCACCATCTTGCGCCACGGAACAGACAATCAATCGTTTGAAGTCAGCATTACAGATGAACACCATTTAAATATCCGAATCAACGACAAGAGCATCACATCGGAAGCTACCCTTCCTACTGATCAATGGATATTTGTCAGCATCAGCTATTCCTGCGACAAAGAAGATGAATGCAGAGTGAACGCTGACATCGCTTATAGCGAAGAAAACGTTAATCTCTTCGACAACGAACCCATCTGTGAATACAGTGGAAATGGCAGACTCACTATAGGAGCCGGACTGGTGGGTTCCATTCATGAGGTGACCCTTTGGAACTATGCCCGTACTGCTGAGGAAGCGTTCAGCAACATGTACACCACCAAACGACCGCAAACCGCCGGTTTGGTGGGCTACTGGAAATTGAACGAAGGAAGAGGAAAAGTAGCATCAGATGCTGCACGCAACAGACACCTGATACTACAAGATGCGAACGGATGGACCATCAACAACTTCAACAGCGCATTACAATTGGCAGATGGACAAATCGGTGTCATTGACATTAGCGGATGTACAACGAGCAAAGACGAGAACTACATGATTGAGTTCTGGTTCAAGGGTGAGCCACAATCCGCTACTGCCTCTATCATGAGTGTTGGAGATGGTTTGATAGACATCAGACAAGACGGCAACAATATTGAGTTGGCATACGCGAACAAAGTTTACCCACTCACCACAACCTCATGTTTGGACAACCAATGGCATCATTTGGCACTCAATGTTCTAAAAAACGGTATGGGGTCAGTCATCGTCTATCTCGATGGAACTGCCATCAAACAGTTATCGGCAAAAGATTTCCCGGCATTGGCAGCCAATCATATCTATCTCGGAGCTAAGCGCGACATCATCGCTGGGGACGACACTACTTATAAATATGCGTATAGCCAACCATTCAAGGGATACTTTGATGAGTTCAGATATTGGAAAGGACATCTGACGGCAGAACTCATCCGCCAGAATATGTACCATCGCATCAAGGACAATGCCATCGCTATGCAGGCGTACTATCCGTTTGAAAAGACAATGATAGACAGTTATCACCAAACAGTATATGTTCCTTCGTTGAACAACCATTGTGGCGAGGACCGTCCCGATTTCAAATTGATGAATATGGATGGTACAGTTCTCAATATTACTGACAACTCATGGAGTACAACTGATTGTCCGCCGATGACTACCGCACCGAAGAAGGAGAACATCTCCTATTCTTACGTGGTTTCCGAAAGAAAACTTCTCATCCATTTAGAGGAAGATCCTGCACGCTTAGAGGGTAACTTCGTCACCATCAAGGTAAGCGGATTGCGCGACATGAACAACAACCCTTCCGAGGATATCATTTGGAATACATACGTACAACAGAATCCTTTGTCATGGAACCGCAACGAGGTACACCTCACTAAGGAGAAGGACAAGATGGTACAATTCACCACCATTATCAGCAACAACGGTGGAGAGACTGAATATTGGGGTATCACTCATCTGCCATCATGGCTTGAAGCTGATATCAATGCCGGTTCGTTGGAACCTAACGGCACGCAACGTGTCACCTTTACTGTTCCGGCATCAGCTCCGGTGGGATATTTCGAGGAAACCATCTATTTGAAAAACCAGGACCACCTATCCACTCCGCTGATTGTCCAACTGGCATCTGGTGGTGACTTGCCGGATTGGAGCGTCAATCCAAACGATTTTGAATCGTCCATGAGCCTCATCGGACAACTCATTCTTGACGGACGGAACAGCGAGAACACCAACAATATCATCGCTGCATTCAACGGAAACACGTGTGTAGGTATCGCTCATCCGGAATACATCAAACGCTTTGATTCCTACTACGTACTGATGAATATCTATGGTTCGTCACAGGATTCGACAAGTTCCATTACCTTCAAGGTGTACGATGCAAATACCGGAGTCATCTACCCATCCATCAAATGTTCGGAACCGTTCAAATATGCCGCCGACAAAATCGTGGGAAGCATGGAAAAGCCGGCACAGCTCACCATTGATAATAAGATGGAGCAACGTATAGAACTCCGAAAAGGATGGAAGTGGGTAACATTGAATGTACAACCGGACGACAAGAATCTGAAGCATGTGATGAGAGATGCCCAAGGAAATGTTGAACTTATCAAGACAAAGGCTCAAAGTGCAACATTCTACCTCGGCGATATCTGGTTGGGAGAATTGCAAACCCTTCAAGGCAATAAGATGTACAAATTCCATTCCAGAGAAAACTTCACACACTCTGTCGTGGGAACACCTCTTACCGATGAGGAAGCTACTGTGGAACTTGAGAAAGGATGGAACTGGATAGGATACACCCCGACCACTGCCATGAGTGTAAGCGACGCATTCTCCGGTGCAAATCCACAAGAAGGCGATGTCGTCAAAAGTCAATATGCATTCTCTGTCTTTACCGACTACGAATGGATTGGAACTCTTGAAGGAATGACCCCGGGTGAAGGATATGTTTATCACACTCAACACGAAAGGACATTCTCATATCCGCAGGCCACTGTTCGGAAGCGCAACATGCCGACTTTCAATGGCAATGAAAGTGATGCTACATTTACTTATGCCAGCAACATGAACGTAATTGCCACCGTCATGAACGATGAGGAGGTTGTTTCCGATGTCAATATCTACGTTTATGCAAACGATACATTACTCGGCAGCTCTACCCGCACCATTAGCAACGGCCTTCATTTCTTAACCATACAAGGCGAAGAACAAGGCA
>JAGBUF010000130.1 GCA_017630975.1 Paraprevotella sp.
ATCGTCATTGCCTATTACTTTCAAGGTGATTGGGTATTGACTGCCACGTTTACCCGCCCATCTTGCTTTGACAATTCTATAGCCGAAGCGTTTTCTGAGTTCCTGTGCATTGGGACAATCACAACGGTGGATTTTTATACCACCATTGATGGTCACAAAACCAAACACATCATCACCGTAGATGGGTTGACAGCATTTCGCCAGGGTGAAATCCAAACCGTTGAGGTTTTGGTCAATGACCAGCACGTCATCATTTGTCTTACTCTGGTATTCGTTTTCTTGTGTTGTATAGTTTTCGGCACTCTTTACCGGGGCGTGTTCACCTTGTCCGCTTTCTATCTTTTGAAGTTCAATGTAAGTTTCAATGACTTCATTGATGTCTGTTACGTTGTCTGCAATACTCTTGTAGAAATCGGTGACAATCTTGAACCCGAGCTTTTTGATGACATGCATCATGACCGGTTCGTCGTATTCTATCTTTCGATTCTTGAATTTACGTTCCAGTAGTTCTTTGGCGTATGCCCCCTGTTTGGCTTGCATTTCTTTGAGTGACTGCCTGATTTTGGAGCGAGCCTTACTTGTGGAAACGTAGTTGAGCCAATCTTGCTTGGGGGTTTGGTTGTTCGAGGTCAGAATCTCAACTTGGTCGCCACTTTGTAGTGTTTGACGCAACGGAGAGTTTCTGCCGTTTACTCTGGCACCGATACATTTATTTCCTACATTCGAGTGGATGGCATAGGCAAAATCAAGGATGGTGGCTCCCTTGGGAAGTTTGAACAAGTCGCCTTTGGGTGTGAATACAAAAACTTCGTCTTCGTATAGATCCATCTTGAATTGGTCCATCAATTGCAAATCGTCATTGTTTTCCAAAGCATTTCGGATGCTGTTCAACCATTCGTCTATACCGCTCTCACCACTTTTTACGCCCTTGTATCTCCAGTGTGCTGCCAATCCTCTTTCGGCAATTTCGTCCATCCGTTCTGTTCGGATTTGTACTTCAACCCATTTGTTCTCAGGACCAAGTACTGTGATGTGCAAACTCTCGTATCCATTACTTTTGGGTATAGAGAGCCAGTCTCTCAGGCGTTTTGGATTCGGTTGGTACATATCGGTGATGATGGAGTATGCCTGCCAACATTCCATCTTCTCTTTTTCGTATGCTGAATTCAGAATGATGCGGATAGCGAAGAGGTCATATATACCCTCAAATCCGCATTTCTGTTTTTTCATTTTCTGCCAAATAGAGTGGATGCTTTTGGTGCGTCCTTTCATGTGGAAATCCAGTCCGACGGCTTTCAGTCGTTCTTCAATCGGTTGGATGAATTTCTCGATATATTCGTCTCTGGATTTCTTGGTGGCATTCAGTTTCTCTTTGATATGATAATATGCATCATGCTCCATGTATTTTAAGGACAAGTCCTCCAACTCACTTTTCAACCTGTATAATCCTAATTTATGAGCTAAGGGAGCATAAAGATAGGCGGCTTCGGCGGATACCTTTTGTCGTGCCTCTGTTTCGCATGTGTCTTTGATTTTTCGCATGATGTTCACACGATTGGCAATCATGATGAGAATGACACGCATATCCTCAGCAAATGAAATCAGCAGACTCCTGAAGTTCTCACTTTCAACACTGGGAGTCTTTTCATAAAGCTCAAGTACCCTGTTGATGCCATGGATGATATTGGCAACATCCTTACCGAATTCCTTCTCAACTTCATCTGCTGTACAGTATCCGCTATGGACACAACTATGGAGCATGATACCTAATACCGCACCTCGTGTCAAACCTATTTCGTTAGAAACAATGATGGCTGTTTCCATGTCGTTGATGACAGGATTCATACCAAAGACATTGCGTTGCAAGAAATCTTGTTGAACGGCCTCTGTAACCATTTTCTTCAGTTTCTTACATTCGTTGCGACAAAGCAGATTGTCAGAGATGGCAAGCAACTGCCTGTATAATTGTTTTAGTTCTTTTTTCTCATTGGCGGAGAAAAAGGTATTTTGTTCCATGTTCCGCTGATTTTTTTTCAAAGATAATGTTTTTTTGCTTAAAAAGGGAATCAGTTCATTTAAAAATAACTATATTTGAACATTGTTTAATAAACTTGATTAAAAAGTTTGCTATGTTGTCGATAGAAGATAAAGAGCTATTGCATCAAAAAGGGATAACCGAACAACAGATTTCTGATCAACTTGATTGTTTTAAGAAAGGTTTTCCTTACTTGAAATTAAAGTCTGCTGCATCTGTCAATAATGGTGTATTGTGTCCTACTACGGAAGAATGTGCACAATATATTAAAATGTGGGATGCATATATTGAGTCCGGAAAGAAAATATGTAAGTTCGTTCCTGCATCAGGTGCGGCCAGTCGAATGTTCAAGAATATGTTTGAATTTCTTGATGCACCCTATGAAGTACCGACAACAGATTTTGAAAAATCATTCTTTGAGCAGATAGAAAATTTTGCTTTTTATAATGATTTGAATGTGTGTTGTCAAGCTAATGAGGGTATGGATATCCAATCCCTATTAAAGGCAGGACGCTATAAGGATATTGTAGCAAATATGTTGCAAACCAAAGGTTTGAATTATGGACAATTGCCAAAAGGATTGTTAAAGTTTCATTCGTATAATGACGGAGCACGTACACCTTTGGAGGAGCACCTTGTTGAAGTTGCACTTTATGCCTCAAGTAATGGGGTGGCAGATATCCATTTCACTGTGAGTCATGAACACAATGAATTGTTTCAAGAGTTGCTTCGTGAAGTACTGAATAGGTACGAACAGCATTTTCATCTGACTTTTAATGTAACTTTTTCTGAGCAAAAAGCTTCTACCGATACATTGGCGGTTACAATGGACAATGAACCGTTCAGAGATCAGGGTAAATTGTTGTTCCGTCCGGGAGGTCATGGGGCCTTGATTGAGAACCTGAATGATTTGTCTTCAGATGTTATTTTTATTAAGAATATTGATAATGTAGTGCCCGATCGTTTGAAGGATGCTACGGTTACATATAAGAAAGTGTTAGCCGGTATATTGGTTAATCTCCAACAGCAGATATTTGACTATTTGAAATTGTTGGATGAAGGCCGTTATTCTCATGCTGATGTAGAGAATATTATTCGATTCGTTCAACAGCAACTTTATTGCAGACATGAGGATATAAAGGATTTAGAAGATGCCGAATTGGTAATTTATCTGAAGAAAAAGCTGAACAGACCCATCCGTGTGTGTGGAATGGTGAAGAATGTCGGAGAACCCGGCGGTGGTCCATTTTTGGCATATAATACCGATGGTTCTGTTTCGCTACAAATTTTAGAAAGCAGTCAAATCGATGCAAAAAATCCGGAGTACATGGCGATGTTCAATCAGGGCACCCATTTCAATCCGGTAGATTTGGTTTGTGGTGTGAAAGATTACAAAGGTAATTCTTTCCACCTTCCTGATTATGTGGATCACAACACCGGCTTTATTTCCTATAAGAGTAAGAATGGCAAGGAATTGAAAGCTTTAGAGCTACCCGGTTTGTGGAATGGAGCAATGAGTGATTGGAATACAATTTTTGTGGAAGTCCCATTGGCAACATTTAATCCTGTAAAAACTGAGAATGATTTGTTGAGAGAACAGCATCAATAAGAAAATGAAGTGTAGAATAAATAAAAAAAATATAATATGACCAAGAAAATTTTATTGTTAGGTTCAGGTGAATTGGGCAAGGAGTTTGTCATTGCTTGTCAGCGCAAAGGACAATATGTGATAGCCTGCGATTCCTACGAACACGCACCCGCAATGCAAGTAGCAGACGAATGTGAAGTGTTCAGTATGCTGGATGGAGATGCTTTGATGGCTGCTGTAGCTAAACATCAACCCGATATCATAGTACCGGAAATTGAAGCCATCCGTACAGAGAAATTGTACGAATGTGAACAGATGGGCATACAAGTGGTACCCAGTGCCAAAGCTGTCAATTTTACGATGAATAGAAAAGAGATTCGTGAGTTGGCGCATACTGAATTGGGATTGAAAACTGCAAATTATCGTTATGCCCAGACTTATGATGAGTTGGTAGCTGCTGCCGATGTAATAGGTTTCCCTTGTATTATCAAACCTTTGATGAGTTCATCCGGACATGGTCAAAGTAAAGTGGATGCACCTGAAGATTTGCAACGTGCATGGGATTATGCCTGTGAAGGTGCAAGGGGCGACGTAAAAGAAGTTATAGTAGAACAATTTATTCCATTCGATAGTGAAATTACTTTGTTGACTGTCACTCAAAAGAATGGTCCTACACTATTCTGTCAACCCATCGGTCATGTTCAAAAAGGCGGTGATTACAGAGAAAGTTTCCAACCAGCAGCGATTTCACCAGAAATGCTCAAAGATGCTCAGGATATGGCAGAAAAGATAACGAGAGCCTTGTCCGGTGCCGGAATTTGGGGTGTAGAGTTTTTCCTCAGTGCAAAGGAAGGAGTCATCTTCTCAGAATTAAGTCCACGTCCGCATGATACCGGAATGGTGACTTTGGCAGGAACACAAAATCTGTCTGAGTTTGAATTGCATTGCAGAGCAGTATTGGGATTGCCGATACCCGAAATTACACAAGAGAGAATGGGGGCAAGTGCAGTTATCCTTTCTGAGGTTGAATCAAATGGTATGCCACAGTATAGTGGTGAGGAGGAGGTTTGTGCAGCTACAAATACTTATCTTCGAATCTTTGGTAAACCGGTGGCTCATGTCGGTAGACGTATGGGAGTTGTCGTTTGCTGGGACCAACTGAATGCTGATCAGAATGCACTGAGAGATAAGTGTAAGTCGTTGGCCAATAAGGTTAAAGTTTATTAATAATGTAAAGATACTTTAAGGATACAATGAGTATTCTTTCAATAAAAGTGTACATTTGTATCCGTTTTGCGATAATAGCTCAGTTGGTAGAGCATTGGCTTCCCAAGCCGAGGGTCGCGGGTTCGAGTCCCGTTTATCGCTCTTCTTATCAATAATAGATTTTCATGACACTTGTAATTGTTGCCGTTTTGATTTTAGGCTATTGGGCGATAGCCACTGAGCACATCACTAATATCAATAAGTCAGCAACAGCTATGTTCTTGGGCGTAATTGTTTGGACATTGTACATGGTAGCCGGTAGGCAATATGTTGACTTGATGTATGCTGATGAGTATGTAGCGTTCTTGAATGGTAGTGAATCTACGGCAGCGACGTTGAAGTCTTTTATTGCCAATCATGTTTTCTTGAGTCATGTTCCTGATATTTGTCAAATTGTTCTCTACCTATTGGCTACGATGTCAATAGTAGAATTGTTGAACAGTAATGGTTGTTTCGACTTTATTAGTAAGTGGATTCTGACACGCAATAGCAAAAGATTATTATGGTCTATTGCTTTGCTGACATGTTTCGTTTCTGCCATGTTAGACAACTTGACCACTGCTTTCATGATGTTTGCGTTAATCAGGTCTTTATTGCCCAAAAACAGATATAGGATGTATTTTGGAGCAGTAGTGGTAATTGCTGCAAATGCCGGTGGTTGTCTTACTGTGATAGGAGATATTTCAACATTGATGTTATGGGTCAAAGGAGCTGTAACACCTACTGATTTCACAACTGCTATGGTGGCTCCTGCAATTATTTCTATGTTGATACCGACCTATTTGATTTCCAAAAAATTGCCCGAGAAGTTAGATGTAAATAGTCCTTATATTCATTATAGAGGTGACGATACCGTATTGACCAAATGGCAAAGAGGTATTATGTTATTTGTCGGTATATGTGGACTTTGGATGGTTCCTACTTTTTATAGATTGACAGACCTTCCTCCTTTCTTAGGTGCTTTATGTG
>JAGBUF010000131.1 GCA_017630975.1 Paraprevotella sp.
CGCAGGAAATCAAACTGCGCCAACTTCAAAGCTATCAAGAAGGTCTTATTCTGCCCCTGAGAACCTTCTCGTTTTATCGGGAAACCGCCTAACGACATTTCCAAATCATCTTTATGTATGCCATGCAATGAATATCCCATAATGCGGTCCTTCATCCTATCCCTTCGTATCACCTCTAACAAATCCCCTCTTTGGCAATGAGAAATATAGTGCAACCCTACCTCTTCACGACCCATTGAAATCTTTTCATAGAATTCTTGGAACACAGGTATGAACTCTTCGATATATGCCTTGCGCTTCTCATAAATCTTTTCTCCCTCTATCGCCATCATATCTTCCCAAAGGCACATCAACTCCTCGTCTGGTTCTTCCTCTTGTTTCAGTAATACATTGCGCTGAGCCAAAGCCTTGCCGTAACGCATCAAAGCATCCAAATATTCATGGTCATATTGTGAGATGACCATATCCATGAAACGACGACGTTCTTCACTTCCTCCAGCAATCAAGTCGGCATCTGCAGGAGATACAAGAATCAATGGAACCAGACCGATATGTTCGGACAACTTCTTATATTCTTTCTTATTTCGTTTGAAACGCTTCTTCTGTTTTTGTTTCAATCCACAATAGACCTCCTCCTGCTCACCGGATTCATGCACATACTCTCCTTGCAGCATGAAAAAGTCCTCACCATGCCTGATGTTCTGCGAATCAATCGGATTGGTTGCACTTTTACAAAAAGATAAATAATATACGGCATCCAATAAATTGGTTTTTCCTTCTCCGTTATGCCCAATAAAACAATTGATCTTGGGCGAAAAATCCAATTCTGCTTGTGCCACATTCTTATAATTAAATATGGAAATCTTTTTCAGTATCATCCTTTATCCTCTTGCAAATTCAACGTTACAAAATTAACCTTTATCCACCATATCCTAAAAATAATGGCACATAAATTTCATCATACGGGATAATTTCGTTACTTTTGCGTCGCTTTCATCCGTGTGCATACACACGTAAGCAAACACGATTAGAACAACAATAAAAATTAAATAAAATGGCTCATAAAAAAACAACTGTTGAAGCTTCCAACGTAGAACAGACAGTAACTGTATCTGAAGCATTCTTTGACAAGAACAAAAAAACTTTACTCTATGCGTTTATTGCTCTCATTGCAATCATTGGTGGTTATTTCCTTTACAACAACTATGTTGTAGAACCACGTGAAGCAAAGGCAAACGATTTGATTTTTAAAGGACAAGAGTATTTCGCTGCCGACAACTACGAAATGGCACTGAATGGTGACGGACAAGGATACATCGGTTTCCTGAACATCGCAAAGGAATACGGAAGTACCAAAGCAGGCAACTTGGCTCAACTTTATGCAGGTATAAGCTATGCCAAATTGGGCAAGGCACAAGAGGCTGTAGAATGTTTGAAGGATTTTGATGACTGCGACGATGAAATGGTGTCACCTGCTGCTCTTGGCGCATTGGGCAACTGCTATGCTGATTTGGAACAATTTGATAAAGCTGCGGCTACTTTGGTAAAAGCTGCTGAGAAGGCTAACAACAACAGCCTCAGCCCCATGTTCTTGATGGCTGCCGGACAAATCTACGAAGCACAAGGCAATATTGACAAGGCTTTGGACTGCTACCAAACCATCAAAGAAGAATACATCAACTCTATGCAATACGCAGAGGTTGACAAATATATTGAAAAAATCAGCAAATAATCATACCCTACGATGGCTACCAATTTGCACAACCTTTCTGAGTACGACATCCAATCGGTACCCAACGCAAAAGGCATGCGGTTCGGCATTGTTGTCAGCGAGTGGAATCACAATATCACCGGTGCCTTGTTGGAAGGCGCACAACAAACACTCTTGAAACATGGTGTAGAAGAGAATGATTTAATCATCATGACCGTACCGGGAAGTTTTGAGTTGGTGTTCGGCGCTGCGCAAATGGCAAAAAGCGGCAAGGTGGATGGTGTGATCGCCATCGGTTGTGTGATTCGTGGTGACACCCCACATTTTGACTATATCTGTGAAGGGGCAACCCAAGGATTAGCCGAACTGAACACCACTGGCGATGTTCCGGTCATTTACGGTCTGCTCACTTGCAACAACTTGCAACAAGCACAAGATCGTGCCGGTGGCATATTGGGAAACAAAGGCGATGAGTGCGCCATCACAGCTATCAAAATGGTAGATTTCAAAAAGAAATTAATTTAACTCTGATATCAGTTAAAAGTAAATGCCTCTGCTATTCAACCAGCAGAGGCATTTACTTTTTCATCTTCTCAACTTAAAATAGATTCATTTTCTTCTGACGTGCCTCCTCCAACGGAATCAAATCTTGCTTTGTTATTTTCGCATCATGTCGGAGTTGCTCCTGTTCCTTTTTCAATTCAGCGATAGCAACTTCTTTTGTTGCAACATTTAACAAACGGTCGGCTATCAAAGCATTCTGTGAGGCATCCTTCACCCAAACAACCGGTCCATCATATACCGGTGCTATCTTCAAAGCGGTATGCAGACGACTGGTTGTTGCTCCTCCTATCATCACCGGAACGGAAACGCCTTCACGTTTCAATGCCTCGCATACATATACCATTTCTGAAAGACTGGGTGTTATCAAGCCACTTAACCCAATCACATCGGGATGCAGTTCCTTGGCTTTGGCCACTATTGTTTCGGCTGGGACCATCACTCCCAAATCCACAATTTCATAATTATTGCATGCCATCACTACCGACACAATATTTTTACCAATATCGTGCACATCACCTTTGACCGTAGCCAACAACACACGTCGTTTATTGGAATTTTCTATATGGTTCTCCTTTTCAATTTGAGGTTCTAACAAATTCACGGCTTTCTGCATCACACGAGCTGTTTTCACCACCTGCGGAAGAAACATCTTTCCCTCACCGAACAACTCTCCCACCTGCATCATTCCTTTCATCAAAGGTTGTTCTATCACCTCCACTGCACGCTGATAAATGGTGAGTGCCTCATCCAAATCATCTTTCAGATAGGTATCAATTCCTTTCATCAAAGCATATTGCAAACGTTCGTCTACTGTCGTTTGTCGCCAACTCTCCCGTTGTTCTACAATCGACATTTTTGTCTGATCATCTTTCATTGACGACGCATAAGCAATCAATCGCTCTGCGGCCCCTTCACTATGGTTCAATACCACATCTTCTATAAGTGCAAGGAGCTCACCTGGGAGTTCATCATAGAGAACAGATGTGGCCGGATTCACTATACCCATATCCATTCCTGCCTGACAAGCGTGGTAAAGAAATACGGCATGCATCGCCTCGCGGATATAATCATTTCCTCTAAAAGAAAAAGACAGGTTACTCACGCCACCGCTGACATGCGCTCCGGGAAGATGCTGACGTATCCATGCCGTAGCACGTATAAAATCCAACGCGTAGGCATTATGCTCCTCCATACCGGTCGCAATAGAAAGGATATTGGGATCAAAGATGATATCATTGGGAGGGAAACCAACCTTATCGACCAACAATCGATAGGCACGTTCACAAATCTCTATCTTCCTCTCATAGGAATCAGCCTGTCCTTGTTCGTCAAATGCCATAACAATCAGGGCTGCACCTAAGCGTTTCACCTCTCCGGCACGGGTTATGAAAACATCTTCGCCTTCTTTGAGTGATAAAGAATTGACGATTCCCTTACCTTGCACGCACTTCAATCCGGCTTTAATAACTTCCCAGTCAGAAGAATCGAGCATGATCGGGACTCGTGCTATCTCCGGTTCGGCAGCCAACAGATTCAAAAAGATAATCATTTCTTGCTTTGCATCCAGTAATCCGTCATCCATATTAACATCGATCACCATCGCACCATCTTCAACCTGTTTTCTGGCAATATGCAATGCCTCTTCATATTGCCCCTCTTTGATCAACCTTAAAAATTTTCTTGAACCGGCAACATTGCAGCGCTCCCCAACATTGACAAACTTAATTTCCGGAGTCAATTCAAAAGTCTCCAAGCCACTTAAACACAAATGTCCCTTCCTTTGTTGAGGAACATACGGCAATCCATTCTCTACCAATCCGGGGAACAAAGAAATATACTCATCCGTTGTTCCACAACAACCGCCTACAATGTTCACCCACCCTTCATCAACAAACTTGCGCACCTCTTCTGCCATTTGTTCTGGCGTTTGATCGTATTCACCCAAAGCGTTAGGCAAACCCGCATTCGGATATACTGATATATAATAAGGAGAAAATTGACTTAATCTCTTTATATAAGGTAACATGTCCTTTGCCCCAAAGGAGCAGTTCAGTCCAACAGAGAAAATGTCTGCATGCGACACTGAAGTCAAAAAGGCCTCCAATGTTTGTCCGGAAAGTGTGCGTCCTCCGGCATCAGCAATCGTCACCGAAAGCATTATCGGCACCCTGCGGTGCATTGACATCATGGCTTTTTCAGCAGCATAAATAGCAGCTTTAGCATTCAGTGTATCAAAGATGGTTTCAATCAACAAGGCATCAACACCACCTTCCAATAGTGCCTCCATCTGTTCTTGATATGCTTCAGCCATTTCATCGAAGGTCACACTGCGATAGGCAGGATGGTTCACATCAGGACTCATGGAACATGTTTTGTTCGTCGGACCGACAGAACCTACTACAAATCGAGGCTTATCAGGTGTTTTGGCAGTGAAAGCGTCTGCTTCTTCACGTGCAATCTTACAAGCCTCTAAGTTGATTTCTCTGCAGTAATCTTCCACATGATAATCGCTCATTGAGATACGTTGGGCACTGAATGTATTGGTTTCTATAATATCTGCACCTGCATTCAAATACTTCCTATGAATATCCCTTATCACATCCGGACGGGTCAGACATAACAAATCATTATTTCCAGCCATTAGTCCCGGAACATCTCTAAAACGTTCACCTCTAAAATCATCTTCGGAAAGTCCGTAACGCTGTATCATGGTACCCATTGCACCATCCAGCACCAGAATTCTCTCCTTTATTATCTGATCAAGTGTATGCATCCTTTATCTAAAAAAAGAGACGCTCGCTCATGCTCACGTCTGCTATTAGTATTTCTTGAATTGACGATCCATCTCGCGACGATCTTCTTTTTCCTTCAACGTTTGACGTTTGTCGTATTCTTTCTTACCGCGACAGAGATGTATATCCAGTTTGGCACGTCCACTCTCATCAATAAAAAGTAGGTGGGAATCAGCGTAAAGCCCGGACTTTTCATGTCCTGTTGCAGTTTTCTTATCTCCCTACGGTTCAACAACAACTTACGATCACGGCGCGCCACATGGTTATTGTATGAACCGTATGAATATTCCGCCACATACATATTTTTCACCCACACCTCTCCGTTGTGTACAAAACAAAACGTGTCTACCAAAGCGGCTTTTCCTGCCCTGATAGACTTGATTTCCGTTCCGGTGAGGACGATGCCTGCCGTATATTTATCCAACAACAAATAATCAAACGAAGCACGTTTGTTTTTGATGCTCAATCCTTTTACCTTATTTGTTTTTTTCTCTGCCATACCTTTATTCCTCAACTATCTCACCGAACAATTCAAGATGTTCATCCACATAACATGCCAGTGTAGCCGTCACCTCCTCTTCCATTTCGACAAATTCATCATCCAAATCATCAAACTCGGAATAACGTTCAAACAATTCCATAAACTCCTGTTCGTCACATTCCTTCACGATTTCCGCACCGTATTTGGTTAAAACTTCATCCAAAGCCGCATCAAACGCCTGTTGGCTGGGGAAGGATTTTTTCACCAGCACTTCGCTGGGAATTCCCGCATCTTTCGCCCGGGTAAGCGCGTAAACGCCCTCCCTA
>JAGBUF010000132.1 GCA_017630975.1 Paraprevotella sp.
AAATGGTCTGCCCCACCACTTGATTCCGAACGGACAACAATTGTTGACGGACTTTTGGCATGGAAATGCCAGGCTCTACCTTTATCATGATTTTACGGATATATAGTGCTTGTATTCTTGCTACCGGAGGAACATCCGGTCCCAATACCCTTTGCCCGAACACTGATCGTAACCGTTGACTCATTTCTGTCGCCAACTTATCAAGGACATCAGCATTTTTATGTTTCATATACACATAAATCAGACGACAAAAGGGCGGAAATAAAAACATCCTGCGCTCTTCCATTTGTTGCGTATACAATCCCTCGTAATCATAAGTTACCACTTGCGTTACAATGGGCAGTTCCGGGCTCTTTGTCTGTAGAACAACACGTCCCTGAGTACTCCTTCTTCCTGCTCTACCCGCCACTTGCGCCATCAACTGATAGGCACGCTCAAAACTACGGAAATCCGGTACATTCATCATCGTATCAGCATTCAAAATACCAACTACACCGACACGTTCAAAATCTAAACCTTTGGTCACCATTTGCGTACCTATCAGCACATTGGTCCTTCCATGTTGAAAATCCGATATGATTTGTTCATAAGCAGCTCGCGTACGTGTTGTATCCAAATCCATTCGCGCTACTGTAGCTTCAGGAAATAAGTGCTTGACTGCATCCTCCACCTTCTCTGTACCATAACCATGTTGCGATAGTTTTTCTTCCTCACAGGCAGGACAACATACCGGAACAGTTCCTATATATCCGCAATAATGACAAGTCATCTTATTCAATCTCTTATGATAAGTAAGACTGACATCGCACTTTGGACATCTCGGTACCCACCCACAAGTATGACATTCCAAATGAGGCGCATACCCTCGACGGTTCTGGAACAAAATCACTTGTTCATTCGCTTGCAAAGCAGAACGCATCTGTTCCAATAGTGGCGTAGAGAAAGGACCAACCATACGCTTTTTCCTTTGTAGTTCCTTGATATCTACAACTTGCACTGAAGGTAACTGTACTTGTCCGAAACGTTCTTTCATCTCTACAAGTCCGTATTTACCGATACGTACATTATAGTAACTTTCCAATGAAGGAGTGGCTGTACCTAACAATGTCTTTGCACCATACATCTGCGCCAAGACGATTGCCGCATTACGTGCATGATAACGGGGCGCAGGTTCTTGCTGCTTATACGTTTGTTCATGCTCTTCGTCCACGATCACCAATCCTAAGTCTTTAAACGGGAGAAAAATCGATGAACGCACACCCAATATCACATCGTAGGGACTTTCAGATATTTGTTTTTTCCCCCTCTCCACTCGCTCGGCATCCGGAAACTTTGAATGATACACCCCGAACTTCTCCCCGAATACCCGAGAAAGACGTTCGGTCAATTGCGTGGTCAACGCTATTTCCGGAACCAGATACAATACTTGTTTTCCTTTTTGTATCATTTGTTGGATTAGATGGATATACACCTCGGTTTTCCCGCTGGATGTAACGCCATGCAGCAAACACACCGACGAATGCTTCCATTCATTCTCAATAGATACAAGATCATGTTGTTGTGCCTCACTCAAAGGTTCCAGACCAATCTTTTC
>JAGBUF010000133.1 GCA_017630975.1 Paraprevotella sp.
CACATGAGGTACAAGCACCCATCTACGACTGTAACAAAAAACCGGTGATGGATATCAATAGAATTCATCAGCTACTCCCCCACCGTTTCCCCATGCAGTTGGTAGATAAAGTCATTGAACTCGGTCCGACATCCATTGTTGCAGTAAAGAACGTCACAAGCAATGAGCCTTTCTTCCAAGGACATTTCCCATCAGAACCGGTTATGCCGGGAGTCTTATTGATTGAGGCAATGGCACAAGCAGGAGGATTATTGATTTTAAACTCAGTTGAAGAAGCGGAACGCTGGAGCACTTATTTCACAAAGATTGAGAACGTGAAGTTCCGCCAAAAGGTAGTACCCGGCGACACTCTACTTTTCAAAATCGAATTATTAGCCCCTCTGCGCCATGGCATATCTTCAATGAGAGGATATGTTTTCGTTGGTGAAAACATGGTGGCTGAAGCTACTTTTACAGCACAAATTATTAAAAATAAGTAAACAATAACTATGAGTAAAATAAGCCCTTTAGCATTCATTGACCCCGAAGCAAAGATTGGGGAAAACTGTGAGATCGGTCCTTTCTGTTTCATTGACAAGAACGTTGTCATTGGTGACAATAATGTTTTGATGAACAGTGTTACTGTATTGTATGGTGCAAGAATCGGCAACAACAACACCATCTTCCCGGGTGCAGTCATCAGCGCAGTACCGCAAGACCTTAAATTTGTTGGCGAAGAAACAACTGCAGAGATTGGTGACAACAATAAGATTCGTGAGAATGTCACCATCAACCGTGGAACAGCGGCAAAATGGAAAACCTGTGTTGGTAGCAACAACTTACTCATGGAGGGTGTACACATTGCGCATGATGCCATCGTTGGTAATGGTTGTATCATCGGTAACAGCACCAAATTAGCAGGCGAGACTATCATTGATGACAATGCGATATTAAGCGCCGGTGTTTTGATGCACCAATTCTGTCGTGTAGGAGGATATACTATGGTGGGAGGCGGTACACGTTTCAGTCAGAACATCCCTCCTTTCATTATGTGTTCGAGAGAACCTGCGGCATATTGCGGTTTGAACCTTGTGGGATTACGTCGCAGAGGTTTCAGCAACGAATTGATCGAAAATATCCATAATGCATATCGCTTGATTTACCAAAGTAAGATGCCATTGGTGGAAGCCATTAATAAAATCAAAGAAGAAATTCCATCAATTCCTGATATAGACTATATCGTCAGCTTTATTGAGGACTCAAAAAGAGGTTTCGTACATTAAAATAACGGATATGGTATATCGTTTTACAATCATTTCAAATGAGGTGGATGATTTCGTAAGAGAAATAAAAATCGATGCAGATGCAACCTTTTACGATTTCCACAAAATCATCTTATCCTCATGCCATTATGCGGACAACCAAATTACAAGTTTCTTTATTTGTGATGAACAATGGGAACCGCAGCAAGAAGTCGTTCTGGAAGATATGGGCACTACACTTTCTGAAGAAGAATTGTACGTCATGAAATCTACCAGATTAAGCGAATTATTGGAAGAAGAAGAGCAACGACTGGTCTATATTTTTGATACACTTTCGGAACGAATGTTCTTCATTGAGCTGACTGAAATCTCCTATAGTGCTCAACAGGAAGAGCCCGTATGCAGTCGCAAGCGTGGAGAAGCTCCACAACAATGTTTGGAGATAGAAGACGTCTTGAATAAAGATGTCGCCAAACAATCAATTGAAATGAATGAAGACTTTTATGGTAGCGAAGGATTTGAAGACGAAGAATTTGACCCAGAAGGTTTTGAAATCAGCGAAGGAAATCCTTACGAATAACAAATGACTCCTAAATTATTTGTTTTAATAGGGCCTACAGGTGTAGGAAAAACAGAACTCAGCCTAACTTTGGCTGAGTTTCTTCATACACCCATTATCAATGCTGATTCAAGGCAGGTTTTCAGAGACTTGCCCATCGGCACAGCCGCTCCGACGGAAGAACAACAAAGACGCGTCAAACATTATTTTGTGGGCACTCTTGGCTTGACTGATTATTACAGTGCGGCACAATACGAATCCGACGTATTACATTTCCTTGATACACATTTCCAATCCAATCCTTACGCTCTAATGACCGGCGGTAGCATGATGTACATTGACGCCATCTGCAAGGGGATTGACGACATCCCGACCGTAGATGCAGAAACCAGAAAAATGATGATTGAGCGATACGAACAAGAAGGATTGGAACAGCTCAACAACGAACTCAAACTTTTAGATCCTGAATATTATAGCATTGTAGACCGAAAAAACCCAAAACGCGTGATTCATGCACTGGAAATATGCTATATGACCGGTAAACCTTATTCCTCTTTCAGAACGAACCAAGCCAAACAACGCCCTTTTGAAATCATAAAAATGGGATTGCGTCGTGAACGAGAAGAACTCTATCAGCGAATTAACTGCAGGGTGGATGAAATGATCCATTTGGGATTGGTTGCAGAGGTGGAAAAGGTAAAAGAATTCAGACATACCAATGCCCTCAACACCGTCGGTTACAAAGAAATATTCAATTATATTGACGGTACATGGGATTTACCTACTGCAATCGATAAAATCAAGCAAAATTCACGCATATACTCACGCAAACAAATGACTTGGTTCAAGAAGGACGAAACCATCCATTGGTTCCATCCGGACGACATTGACGCCATTCTATCCTTCGTCAAAAATAAGATGCAAGAAATATAGACGCATCTTAGATGTTAATATTATTTAACTTATCACAATAATCACCATAAAAATAGTCCATTTTTACTATTTTTGTTGCATAATAACCTAATTATGTATATTATGAAACAAAATTTCAAAACTATCTTAGGCATAAGCCTAATGTTCGCATGTTTCTTTGTAGGTACAACAGAAGTGGAAGCAAAGAAAAAAGTAGCTTACCTTTTCACTTACTTTACCGGTAATGCGCCGCAGGAGGAACAAATCTGCTACGCTATCAGTTATGACGGATACAATTACACTCCACTTAATGATGGTAATCCTATTATCTCTTCTGACACCATTTCATTGAAAAAAGGCGTTAGAGACCCACATATTTTGAGAGGTCCAGACGGCTATTTCTACATGGTAGTAACTGACATGCGTTCATGGGAAGGATGGAGTTCAAACAGAGGAATGGTTCTGATGCGCAGTAAGGACATGGTAACTTGGGAACACCATACAGTACATTTCCCCGAAAAATATGCCGGAACAATGTTTGCCAACGTAACACGTGTATGGGCTCCACAAACTATCTACGACAAGAAAGCAAAGAAATTTATGGTGTATTTCTCTATCTTGACAGATGATGGTAAGTGTCCTTATGACAAGGTATATTGGGCCTATGCCAATGAGGACTTCAGCGATTTGGAAGGTGAACCAAAAGTGTTGTTCGATTTCCATAGCGCAGCCATAGATACCGATATCATTGAAGATGAAGATGGCATGTATCATGTATTCTTCAAAACTGAAGGCGGAAGAAAGAAAGGCTATCGCCAATACATCACCAAAGACTTGCATAACTTTGCTACATGGGGGCTTCTTCCTTACAATTGCGAAGACACCCATAAAGCAGTAGAAGGCGCCGGAGTGTTCCGACTCATTGATGGCGACTGGGTAATGATGTACGATTGCTATATGGATGGACACTATCAATTCTGCACCAGCAAGGATTTGATTACATTCAAGCGCAAACAAGATACTGCTACAAAGGGCAAATTCACCCCAAGACACGGTACAGTAATTACCATCACCAAGAAGGAATTGAAACGTTTATTGAAAGCGTTCCCAAATACCAAGTAAACTAACTACTAAAACTTAGCTCAATGAAAAAGTTATTATTGACTCTTGCCATTATGATAGGAATCATTTCTGTCACACATGCAAGAAACAAAATTACCAGAGTGACTCAGGTCAGTACAAAAGTCAC
>JAGBUF010000134.1 GCA_017630975.1 Paraprevotella sp.
GAATATCAGTCGTTCAATTACGGCAACACAACGCTCGGATAGTTGGACCAATGCTATCAAAAGCTATGTGATGGTTCATTTCATCTACAAACTGAACCTTTTGGGCAGTAAATCAGCTCGTGCTGAGTTAGGAGGAATGGGATTCGGTGGTTCGCATCCCGGACATCCTGGCGGACGAGGAGGATTTGGCGGTCCAAGATAAGATGTCACCACACAAAAACTAATCACATATTTTTTGATTCTCCTCTTGCATTTTACGATGTGAGGGGAGTTTCTTTTTATTAAACATTGTGAAAAACAAACTGTTTTCATTTCTTTTTCTTATGTTTGTTTCCAACTAAAAGAACGGAGTGTGACAGATGTTGTTTTTTATAGTGCGCTTTTAGCCTGTTATTTGCTGATTGTTTTTACACAAATGTTGGTGGTCGTACTGGAGAATCGTCAGCCGGTAAAGACAGTCGCATGGCTTCTTGTATTGTTTTTTCTTCCGGTAATAGGTCTGGTTATCTATTTCTTTTTTGGACGTAATCGTAAACGCGAACATTTTGTCAGTCGTGCATGTGCTTTGCAATTGGCGCGTCGTTCTGCGGTGCGTTTCTTTCAAGGAGGTTTTCCTGATTTGCCGGAGGAATATGAACCGTTAATTCGCCTTTTCAAGCGTCAAAGTGGGGCTTTCCCTTATGCCAACAATAAGGTCCGAATGTTTGTATCAGGTGCGGAGATGCTTGATAATTTATTGCGTGATATTGCTGCTGCCCGCCATCATGTCCACGTGGAAACCTATATAATAGAAGATGATATCATGGGTAGAGCCATACAAGAGGCGTTGATAAAAAAGGCTAAAGAAGGGGTAAACGTGCGATTGATATATGACGATGTTGGTTGTTGGAGCGTATCACAACGATTCTTCAAGAAGATGAAACATGAAGGGGTGGAGGTGGCTGCTTTTTTGCCGGTACGTTTTCCTAAATTGACCAGTAAAGTGGATTTCAGGAACCATCGAAAAATAGTGGTTATCGATGGTGTGATAGGATATGTTGGTGGGATGAACTTTGCAGACAGGTATGTGTCAGCTGACAAGAATATGGATGTAGCATGGCGTGATACACATATGCGGATGATTGGAAACGGTGTAGCCGGATTGCAACGTGCGTTTCTTTCTGATTGGAATGTGGCGGCCGGACAAACGATAACAGATAATGTTTATTATCCGGATGAACAAGAGGTGTTGAAGACGAAAGAGGAAGACCATGAACCATCGTTGAGCAATAGTGCTTTGGTACAGATTGTGACCTCCATACCGACAGCTCCGTGGCCTGATATAATGCAAGGGATGATATTGGCCATCCTCCGTGCCAAGAAATATTGCTATCTCCAAACGCCCTATTTCATGCCAACCGAACGTATGCTTTTTGCATTGCAAACGGCGGCTCTGTCCGGTGTAGACGTGAGGTTGATGCTCCCGCAGTATGCCGACAACCGATTCTTGACATGGGCCTCACGCTCTTATTTAAAGGATGTGATGCGTGCGGGGGGGAGAGTGTATCTTTACCAGAAAGGTTTTATCCATGCCAAAACATTGGTTTGCGATGATACAATGGCTTCATGCGGCTCTACCAATATTGATTTCAGAAGTTTTGAGCGCAATTTTGAGGTAAATGCTTTTGTCTACGACGAGCATTTTGCGTTGGGCATGAAAGAATCCTTCCAAAAGGATATGGGATATTGTAAGATGCTTAATTTGGAAATGTGGGAAGCACGCTCTATTTGGCGTCGCATAGCTGAGTCGTTGGTTCGTCTTCTGTCTCCTTTGCTTTAAAGAAAGAGAAATTAACACTCCCGTATGCTCTTTGTTCCAAAAAGAGTGGGTGTGCTGAGAAATCATTGTTCTTTCCATGTTCCAACACCAACAAGCCATCTTCTTTCAGCAATTGTTTATTTAGAATGAGGTCGGGAATTTCTTCCAGATTGCTTAAGGCGTATGGTGGGTCTGCAAAGATGAAGTCAAATTGTTCATTGCACCGGTCAATGAAACGGAACACATCTGAACGGATAGGAAAACTGTTTTGGTCTTTCAAGGCATTGAGCACTTGTATGATGTATCCGAAGTGTTGTGGGTCTTTTTCCACACAAACCACTTTATCGCATCCTCTGGAAAGCAATTCAATGGTGATACTTCCGGTTCCTGCAAACAGGTCCAAAGCATGGATGCCATCGTCAAAACATAAATATCCGTTCAGTACGTTGAAAAGATTCTCTTTGGCAAAGTCGGTCGTCGGACGTGCCTTGAAGCTGCGGGGAACGTCAAAATGTCTTCCCTTATATTTACCGGTGATGATTCTCATGCTGTAAAATTAAAATTGTGCCAATAACACCAATACATCAAAGGGTATTTTGGGGTTTCTTGCTAACGATGAACGTCTGAATATATCAGAAGCCTTTACGTCCTTGATGCAGGGCAGATGTGAGCGTGTTTGCTTTACGACTTCTTTTTTGATGTGGTTCTCTCCCAGAAAAATACATTCTCCTTGTTCGGAACTGATGCCTAAGTCCTTGCATACTGACAAGATGAAATAGGTGGCGTTATCTGTTTGATCGGCAGGAAAGGAGTTGGAAAAACACAATTTCTGCTCCTTATAACCGAAGACGAACATTTCTTTCTCATGGAAATAGACATATACCCGTTGGGCATTGTAGTTGTTGATCAGACTCATCTTCTCCAACATCATGGTTTGTGTGTGATAGAGTCGGATATTGGGCAAATAATGTCTCAAAACCATTTCCAGATTGGAACTGACAGTAAAAATCTGCGCGATTTCCAAGTGAGGAAGAATGTTGTAATACGTTTTACCGTTTGTTCCTCCGGAATATGTCAGTTTAAGGAAATGTCCTGCATCTTCTTTTCGGAATTCTTCTAATGGTACTTGGATGCAAGGACCGCAAACCAAGCAGAAAGCAAAGCCCTGTTTGTTCTTTGCTATCAGTTTGGACTGTTCCAGTGCCCTTTTTAGCGTTTCCTCTATGGGCTCATTTTGAGAATAAGCGTACTCTTCTATGTCTACGGTCTCAATACCATCAAGACTGTAGCCATAAAAAGAAAATCCATCCGCATGTAAGCGGATGGATAGATGATATAGTTCGTTTGGATTATTCCCAGTTGCCTGCATTCTTATTCGGAGTCAAAAGGTCACCAATCTTCAAACCAGGATAACGTCCTGATTTCTCGGCAGCGTCTGTCAAGTTGTAGATTTCACGCTCGTTCATGCCCTTCAAATAGCTGTAGTATGAAGCGCGACATTCCATTACGTTTTGTGTAACACCGGAACGACCTACGTGGATGGTCTTCTCCAATTCAAATTTCTCTCCTTCTCCGTAAGGTATGTATTCAAGAGAATCAGCGCAACCGTTCTCGCCTAAGATAGTTGCAGCCATCGGAGTCCATGTGGTGTCACGGCGGAAACCTTCAAGACCATTCTTGGCAATTTCCTTTGCATTGCCGCTATTTACGATTTCGGCAGCTTTAGCTTCTGTCAAACCATCAGACATCTGCTTTTCTGTCAATTCTCCAATCTTGGTTACGTTAGGGATACGTGCTGTCTTCACAAAGTTGATCAACACATGGAATGAGTCGCAGAACTCCCCTTGATGTTGCATGCGGTATTGTTCTTCTGCATTTTTGATTTGAAGCAAGCGAGCTTTAACAGCAGCTTCGCGTACAGCTCTTTCTTCGTTGAACTCGATGGGCTGCATAATACTTGCATAGCACAGATAAAGCAGAACAGCAGCGCATAAAGCTAAAATGACATTAATTGCTTTTTTCATGATACTTTATAATTTTTATTTGTTACATTCGCATCGCAAAAGTAAGATAAATAAATTTAATATCCGACTTTTCAAACAACTTTTTATCTCGGGGGTATGATAAAAAAAGAATTGAAGCGACAGATAATGAGCAAATGTCCTTTCCAATTGACGGAGGGACAGGATGAGGTGGTGGATATGTTCGCCGATTTCCTTTTTTCTACCGACAACAATGGCGCATGTCTGTTGCAAGGCTATGCAGGCACAGGAAAAACATCAATAATGGGAGCGTTGGTAAAGACGTTGGATGCCCTGAAACAGAAAGTGGTGTTGTTGGCACCGACCGGTAGAGCAGCCAAGGTGTTCTCTTTACACTCCGGGCATCAGGCTTTTACCATACACAAAAGGATATACCGTCAGAAACGATTTTCCAATGAAATGGATAATTTTCAGCGTGACATCAACCTGTCCAAACATACTTTATTTATCGTGGATGAGGCTTCGATGATTTCGGGTGCCTCGGTGAATGGTATGGGTTGGGGAAGTGTTTCATTGCTGGATGATTTGGTGGAGTATGTATACTCGGGCGAGGGATGTCGTCTGATGTTGGTGGGTGATGCGGCGCAGTTGCCACCCGTAGGTGAACAACTCAGTCCTGCCATGTCGGTGGAGGGGTTGAAAAGTTTTGGGTTGAGGGTATGGGCAGGAGAACTGACGCAGGTGGTACGGCAGCATGATGCGAGTGGTGTGTTGATGAATGCCACGGCATTGCGACAGGCGATTATGACTGATGAATGTACCGGGCTGCCCGGTATTCAAATCAATGGCTTTGCTGATGTCCGACGGGTGCGTGGTGATGAATTGATAGAAATGCTTGAGGAGTCTTATTCCAAATGTGGAATTGACCAAACGATTGTAGTTACCCGTTCCAACAAAAGAGCAAATATCTATAATGATGGAATACGCGCCCGTATCTTGGGCAGAGAGGATGAACTGACCGGTGGCGACCAATTGATGATAGCCAAGAATAATTACTATTGGGCAGAAACACGTGAGAATCCCGCCATTGACTTCCTGGCAAATGGTGATGTGGCGGTGGTGCGCCGAGTGCGTCGGATTTGTGAATTGTATGGTTTTCGTTTTGCAGATGTCCTGCTCAGATTCCCTGATTACGATGATGATGAGATAGAGGTCAAAGTGCTATTGGATACATTGCAGAGTGAGGCTCCGGCATTGACAAAGGAGCAATCCGATGCACTGTTTCTTGCGGTAGAGGAGGATTACGCAGAGGTTACCATTCGTCGCGAGCGAATGAAGAAGATGAAGGCTGACCCATTCTTTAATGCCGTGCAAGTGAAATATGCATACGCCATAACCTGTCATAAGGCACAAGGTGGTCAGTGGCAAAGGGTATTCGTGGATCAGGGCTATATGACCGAGGATATGCTCTCGCCCGATTATTACCGATGGCTATATACGGCTTTCACCCGCACAACAGAAACCTTATATCTCGTTAATTGGCCTGAAAACCAATCTATATCTTGATTTCTATTATTTTATTCCCTGTCTTTTTGATGTTTGACCGCGGTCACACGCATGGCTGACCGCAAACAAACGCATAGACGACTGCGGTCACACACATGGCTGACCGCAGTCAAACGTGATGAATGCACTTTCTAAAAAAATGAAAGGAGGCGGCTCAAATGTGAATTGACATGAACCCCGAAAGTTTTTTGTCTAACTTTCAGGGTTCATGTCATAATAGGGCCACCCTCAATGTGTGGGATAATGGTAATGTCGGTAGTATTATTTTTTCATTACTGTAGTCAGTTCTCTGACTGCTTTATCAATCATGTCTTTCGTGCCACTGCCATCGCTGACGTATTCTACTACCATTTCAGCATAAGCGATGCAATCGTTGATTTTTGCGTTTTTGGGAGCGCGTTTTGCCTTCTCTATGAGTGGTAGGAGTTCTTGTAAATCTTCCAATTCCGGTAGGTTACCCGGTCGCATCGTATTGATGGCGGCATTGAGCGCACTTGTGGCAGCATCAATCTCCGTTTGTCGAACAGAGGAATCGGTAATGAGCTTTTGGGCTTGTTCGTATTGGCGGATGAGGCGTGCATAAGCGTGTGGCGCCCACGGTGCATGTTCAGGTACTTTGACCGTGAGGGCAATCCACGCCTCTTGTGCTGTTTTACGCTCTTCAACTACCTTTAAAAGCTCGATTAAAGAGGTTTTGGATGGGGATTGAACATCTGTTGTATCACAGTTCTTGAAGTCCGAATGCTTAATGCGGAAATAATGCGTTCCGTTCCGGTCCATCGTGTAGTCGGGGAAGAATTGTTGGTCACCTATGCTGAGCATATAGATATGGTTCTCTGTTCCGATGCTTCCGACGTTTCCATGCAATTGAATATCGGACAGGTGACTGTCAATGTTTAGTGTTGCCTCATCCCAATTTTCAATGCCTGTAGCTGTCATCGCCAACGGACCGTACATCAGTGTGCCCACCCACATTGGTGCGAAGGGAGTGTCGGTCTTACCGGGAGCAGTGGCGGCTGTGGTCATCTTGTCCGGTCCATAGTTGATGTGTTTGGTAAAGGGTAACACCACTTCTACGACATCGCCACGTTTCCATTTTCGTTTGGGAATGCAGACGTATGAACATGGTGCATAGTTAGTTGCAACAGGTTGTCCATTAAGTGTGATGCTCACACCTTCCGTTGCCCAGTACGGGATGCGTAATTTCATGGCAAAGCGTCCGTTGCCTTGCGTGATGCGAATTGTAGAGCGCTCTGCCGGCCAACTACATTCTTGCTCAATGGTGACTCCTTTCTGATCCCACCGAGCGGTAGATGGGAGGTATAGTCCTATCCAAATGCAGTCGTCAGAAACAAAGTAGGCTGCTTCTTGGTATTTGACATGACTTTCCGAACCTGTACCGCCGCAACAACTTTCCTGCGGAGTGCGGTTGCCCCAAGGTTTGGACGCATTCAACCCTACGGCATAATGATAAGTGGTCATATAGCGGGTGGGGTGCAATGAACCGACAATTTGGTTGTACATCACCCGTTCGTAGTAATCCATATATTCAGCCTTGTCGGGGGTGTAACAATTCAAATCCTTTGTCAGTTTTGCCAAATTATATGCACAGCATGTTTCGTTCAGCGTTGGATTGGGGCATAATTCCCTTTTGTGGTTCATGCTGACGTTTGTGTTCATGCTCAATATCTGGGTGTAGGGCTGACGAAACATTTCACCATTTCCAACTCCTCCGGTAGCATAACAATATCTGCCTTGTACCAGATTCCAGAAATTCTCCGCCAAGTGATAATAGTATGGATTGGCATTGGTGCGGAAACTGCGTAGCGCACTGGTGATTTTAGGAATGTGTTGGTTGGCATGTCGAGTGCGGATATCGTCAATGTTCTTAGACAGCGGTTGATAAAAGGCAGGGCTGTCAAAGTAGTTTGAAGCTTCGATGAGACGTGATTTTTCCACCTTGTCATCGGTCATCTCTGCAAGTCTTGCCAACGACTCTCCTGTGCCACCGTCTTCGCCGGCGATGTACATGTTCCACATTTCATAACGGTTGCCGGGGCGTGCGCGTCGTTCTTCTTTCGTTCCGTCGTTTTTAACAAAAGTACGGTAGTGCAGACGGTTCCAAATCCATAGTCCCATGTCCTTCGCAATGAGATAGGCTTTCTTTGCTGTAGCTTTATCGTCAATATAAGTGGCGATGTCAATCAGTCCCGCCAATTGTTTATGGATGGCATAATAAGGAGCCCACACCCATGCCTCGTTGTTATAACCGCGGTACATCTCGATGAGTGCTGCATGATGGGCAGGTATGGCATTCAGATAACCATAACCGTAGGTAGCCCATTCTTTTTTATGTTGGTCAAAATCTTTCCATGTGCCTTTCATTTCTTTGAGTTGCTGCTCGGGCGCGAAATCACGAGCCTCCCAATATCTACCCTGTGAGTCGTTCCACACGAAAGTGCGCTCCTGGCACAGGCGCAGTTCGTTTACCATTCGCTTGATATTGTTTCTTAAAGCGTCTTTTTGTTCCTTTTCGGTGGCACAGGCAAAGGCAAATGCCAAGGCTGACATATAATGTCCGGAACCATGACCTTTCAACTTGGTGGTGGGTGAATCCCATCCGTCCGATTGCTTGTATCCTTCAGTACTCAATCCGTAAGTATCCCGATAATTGTAAAGTTGTTGTGACACGTCCCAACTTAGAATCTCTTGTATCGCCATATCCCGATTGGAAGTCAGTCGGTTGTCGCCATTGATGGTCACTTTGTCTAATGGCAGAGTTTCGGCGATTGGTGTATGATGTGGCGTTGCGTATGTATCTTTGCAAACCGTGATGTCGGCTTGAATAGGGTAGCCCGATGCTGTCGTTTCATCGCCTATTACATAACCTTTTATGGTATAAAGTTTCCCGACCGGATGCGATAGACTGTCTGCTTGCACTTGCTCTGTGGCTAAGGCTGCATTTTCCCACTTGACTTGACGGAGAGCAATGGTTCCGTCCGAATAGGTTACTCTGACTTGATAGGGCAAACGGGGGACAGTGCCGACGGGTGATTGTATTTCTATGGGTTGATAAGCAACGATGTTTCTGCTTTGAACTTGTCCGAAAGCAAAGACTTGACTTGATAAAAGAAAGGACAAAGCAAGAACTTTAAGATATTCATGGTGTTTCATGATAATAGCATAAATGATATAATGTCACAAAGTAACGAAAAAAGCAGAAAAGAATAGTTATTACCGTGAAAGTTTTAATCAGGATGCGAAGAAAAACGTGGTTATAACAAACGAAATGAGGTGTGCAGACTATTGGTCGTATCTGCCCCATGACTTGTTGGGTTCTGTGCCCATTTCGAAAGTCATCGTTCCGCCACGCATAATGTCTTCATGTGTAATGTAGTTTTTATTGTAAGTTTCCCCGTTGAGCTTAGCCGACTGGATGTAGCGATGTTCAGAGTCGGCATCTTTTGCGATGATGGTGAACGTCTTACCATTTTCCAACCGGATGGTGGCTTTCTCAAAGGTGGGGCAACCTATTATATACTCATTGCCGGCCGGACATACCGGATAGAAACCGAGACTGCTGAAGATGTACCATGCCGACATTTGTCCGGCATCATCGTTGCCTGACAATCCACCGGGGGTGTCTGCATATTCGGCGTCCAAAATGTCCCTGACATACTTTTGTGTTTTCCACGTCTCGTCAGCGTAACCATACATATAAGCGATATGATGGCAAGGTTCATTACCATGCCAGTAAAGTTTTTGTTCAAACAACGTATCAAGTTTGTCAGTATAGACTTCTTTGCCACCCATTGTTTGCATCAATCCTTTTGGGTCGTGAGGGACAAACCATGTGTAGTGGCAGGGAGCGCCCTCGGTGATATATGGTTCTCTAATAAACGGGTTGTTGGATTGGTGAAAGGTCCCGTTGGCATAACGTCCGTTGGCATAACCCGTTTGGGGGTCGATGACGTGACGGTAGTTCTGTGAACGTTCGGAAAGTTGTTCATAGTCATCTTGTCGGTTCAGGGCTTTGGCCACTTGAGCCAATGCGAAGTCGTCGTAAGCATATTCCAATGTGCGTGACGTCTGTTCTTGTTTGTGGTATGCCTCCTTGACGCTATCCTCAAGTGGGATATAGCCGAAATGAAGATAACTATTTAGGGCGCGTCGCCCCATGCCGTTGGCGTAATCGTGGTAATCGTCGGGCGTCTCAAAAGCGTTCTTCCTCATAGCCTCATACGCTTTGAGAATATCAAAATTCCGAACACCTTTTATATAAGCGTCGCAGATGGTAGCGGTGCAATGGTCGCCAATCATGGCAGCCGTGTAACTGTTCCAACAGGGAAAGATGGGGAGCCAACCGCCTTGTTCATATTTATCAATAAGCGATTGCATCATCTCACCGTTCTTATGCGGAGAGATAATATTCAATAAAGGATGTAATGCGCGAAATGTGTCCCACATGGAAAAGTCATCGTATTGATTCGAGGCGTTCGTGGTGCAGACAATAGGTTGTCCTGAAGAAAAAGTGGGATAGCAACCATTTACGTCGTTGATGGTGCGAGGCAGAAAGGAGGCACGATAAAAAGCGCCATAGAACTTGCGAAGGAGGGTGGTGTCACGACTTGTAACCTGCATCTTCGATAGGTGGCGATTCCATATATCCGTTAGTTCGGCGTGCGTTTGAGAAAATTCAAAATGAGGGATTTCAGCATCCAGATTCTTTCGTGCGCCGTCAATACCGGTAAATGAACTTGCCGCTTTGATGATGATGGGACTGTTGAGGTCAGAACGTCGGAACTTGACATACAATCCGATGCCGTGAGCATTGCCGATAGATGTATGCCCGTTAAAC